>JANXQO010000001.1 GCA_025353485.1 Chitinophagales bacterium | reverse complement strand
GCAAACAAGATCTCATCGATATCGACATGATCGCGCCGAAAGGCATTGCCGTTGGCACACGTTACCCCGAGAGCATGATGACCGCGGTAAACCGATAGTATGGGAATTTTTGACAATATAAAAAACAAGTTTGCAAAAGGTTATCCTTCCGATAATATTTTGTTTGAAGATTCTAACACCGCCGTGCTCTATCAACACAATGAAGAAGTGAAACGTGTTGACATGAAAGATGCAGAAGCGCTTCATGCCATTCTTACAAAATTTTTGCAGTATGAACGGCCGGAAGTACATGACTTTAGAGAAGCCATAGAAAAGTTTAAAGAAGACATTCCTAAAGTTACCGTTGCCATTCGTGAAATTATTGAAGAGCAGCAAAACACAAATGCTGAATTACAAAAAGCGCAGGAAAGTTTTTTGGCAATGGCAAAGGTTAGCATCAATCCTGATGTAAGCGCTGATGATGTAAAGGAGATGATGATACAGCATATTTTAAGCGCTGATATTTTCAACACCATTTTTGATGAAGCACATTTTCACCAGGAAAATAATATTGCACGGGAACTGAATAAAGTGGTTGATACTTTTTTTACAGGCAACATTCGCAGGCAAACACTTGGGCAGATAAAACATTATTACGATACCATAAATGCCCGTGCAGCCAGCATTGCAGACCATCACGAAAAACAAAAGTTTTTAAAAGTGGTGTACGAAAATTTTTACAAAGGCTACAACCCAAAAGCGGCAGACAGGCTTGGCATTGTGTACACGCCAAACGAGATAGTGCAGTTTATGATACGCAGCACGGATTATTTATTGCACAAGCATTTTGGTAAAACACTCGGCGATAAAAATATAGAGATACTTGATCCTGCAACCGGCACCGGCACTTTTATCTGCGACATTATTGATTACCTGCCCAAAGGAAAGCTTGCACACAAATACAAAAATGAATTACATGCCAACGAAGTTGCCATTCTTCCTTATTACATCAGTAACTTAAATATTGAATACACTTACAAACAAAAAATGGGTGCGTATGCCGAGTTTGATAATTTATGTTTTGTTGATACCCTTGATAACACAGGCTTTCATTGGTTGGGCAAGCAGGGAGACCTGTTTGGCGTGACTGCAGAAAATGCCAACCGTATCAAACGCCAGAACGAAAGAAAGATAAGTGTGGTGATTGGTAACCCGCCATACAATGCAAAGCAGGAAAATTATAATTATCAAAATGCAAACAGGGCTTACAAAGAAATTGATAAGCGAATAAAAGATACATACATAAAGCAAGGCACCGCACAAAACCAAATTGTGGTTTATGATATGTACACAAGATTCTATCGATGGGCAATGGATAGAATAGATGAGAATGGAATTATTGCTTTTATCACTAACAGGAGCTTTATTGATGGTAGAGCTTTTGATGGCTTTCGCAAATTAACAGCAAGTGAATTCAATCACATTTATATTATTGATTTAGGTGGAGATGTAAGAATGAATCCAAAATTATCAGGCACAAAAAATAATGTATTCGGCATACAAACAGGAGTTGCTATAATGTTTTTGGTAAGAAAAAATAACAAGCTAATTGCAGAAACAAAAAAAGAATTTGCAGCGCTTAAAAGAGAATTTCCAATTGCTGAAGAACCTGTGATAGAATATAAAAGTAAACTACATTATTCAACAGAGAATACACGAATTAATTATATAAGAAGGCCGGAAATGGATACTGCAAAAGACAAACTTGAGTGGTTATCCGAATCGCAAATTGAACTTCTTGATTTTGATTTAATAGCACCTGACAAACATAACAACTGGATAAATCAAAATGAAAATGAATGGGATGAATTAATTCCTTTAGTAGGTAAAGATGTAAAAAGTGGTATAAGTGAAAAGGCAATTTTTAAATTATATTCCAGAGGAGTAGCAACTCAAAGAGATGAATGGGTGTTTGATTTTGATAAAAAAAACTTAGAAGAAAAAGTAAAAATGTTAATCGAAGTTTATTCGAAGACATTGCAAGATTCAAATTTTAAAAATAGAAATACAGTTAAATGGGATAGAGAACTTACAAATTATTTAAGGCGAGGAATTAAAAAAGAGTTTGATAAAAATCAAATTGTTTCTGCTGTTTATAAACCATTCAGTAAAGAATATTTATATTTTGATCGCCACTTCAATGGAATGATTTATCAATGGAAGAACATTTTTCATACCGATTTAAAAAATAATTTTTTATGTATGAACCAAGGTTCTACCGAACCAATGTTTTTGATTACAGATACTATTATTCAACAAGGTGCTTTATTAGTTGGTGGTGGTAGTACTCAATGCCTTCCACTCTATCGCTACACTTCAACGGGCGAATGCATAGACAACATAACCGATTGGGGTATGCAGCAATTTAAAGATCATTATCAACCGTCATTGCGAGGAACGGAGCAGAGCAATGAGCAAAGCAGTGATGAAGCAATCTCAGATCGTACCTCCGATATTAAGATTGCTTCGTTGCAGCCAAACACAAAACCTTCCGCTCCTCGCAAAGACGTTGAAAGTGATGTGGAGATAACCAAAGAAGATATTTTTCATTACACGTATGCAGTGTTGCACAATCCTGCCTATCGTAAAAAATATGAGCTTAATTTAAAAAGGGAATTTCCACGCATACCTTTTTACGATAACTTTTATAAATGGGTAAATTGGGGTGAGCAATTAATGAATCTTCACATCAATTACGAAAGTGTTGAACCTTATACATTGCAACAAAAAGAAGTAAACACAAAAGAACAACCCAAAGCAAAACTAAAAGCGATAAAAGAAAGCGGCACTATACAATTAGATGAAAACACAGAACTGCACGGCATACCCAAAGAAGCGTGGGAATACAAGCTGGGCAACCGTTCTGCCTTAGAATGGATACTCGATCAATACAAAGAAAAGAAACCTAGTGACCCAACCATCGCAGAAAAATTCAACACCTACAAATTCGCAGATTACAAAGACAAGGTGATTGACTTATTAAAAAGAGTTTGTACCGTAAGCGTGGAAACGATGAAGATTGTGAAAGAGATGGAAGACGAAATTGTAAAACTTTAAGTATGGAAGAATTAAACATTTTAAGGGAACTGGAAAGTGTTTTTGAAACATTTACACTTGAAATGAAATCTCGGTATTTACAAATAAGAAATAATTATAGGTTCAAATTGTGTAATCCTGAGTATGATTCTATACGTAATGAAATTTGTGTATGCTTAATAATCGGGCTGGATCAAGCAAGCATCACGTTAACCAATCACTTGATGGAAAAATTTTTCAAATTGAGTTTAATAAATCAACAAATAAACTATTCTAAAATTCAAGACTTAAAAAATTTGGCTCAAAAATATAAACAATCAAAAAAGGATTATAACGATAAAGATCTGTTTTATAATATTAATCGAGCATGTTCAGAGGGGATTATTACAAAGTCAGAAAAACAGATGTTACATAAATTTAGAAACGATTTCAGGAATGCTTTTAGCCATGCTGATATGGATAAAACCTTTAAAAATGCCACTGGTTTTTTTGCTTTAGGGAAATTTTCGGGAGCTCTTCCAACAGAATTTGCCGAACTTAAAATTGCTGATGTCCCCCCTTTACAAGGTTTATTTCAACAAAACATGGCTAAACAAAATGCTATATCTTACTTTTTATTTATTGATGAAATCATTTGTAGAGAAGAAATTAAAATTCATCCTGAAATAATAAATTATCAAAATATTTGAACTATGCACTACCGTTCTGCATTAGAATGAATACTCGACCAATACAAAAAAAAACAAGCGACCCAACCATCGCAGAAAAATTCAACACCTATAAGTTTGCAGATTATAAAGAGAAAGTGCTTGACTTATTAAAAAGAATTTGTACAGTGAGTGTGGAAACGATGAAGATCATAAAAAAAATGACAATTAATTATAATTAAAACTGCAAAATTAAAAGCATGACAAATAACAAAATAATATTTGTAACAGGTGCAACGGGTAATCAGGGCGGAGCGGTTGCAAGAAATTTGATAAGTGAAGGCTTTATAGTAAAAGCTCTTACAAGAAATCCTGATTCAGCAAAAGCATTAAATTTAAAAAGGCTAAACATTCAATTGGTAAAAGGCGATTTAGATAATGCAGATACTTACCGGGAATATTTGAAAGATGTTTATGGAATATTCAGCGTTCAAACTTTTGAAAATGGTGTAAACAAAGAAATCAGGCAAGGGCTTACATTGGCAACAATTGCAAAGGAGATTGAGATAAAGCATTTTTTGTATTCTTCCGCAGCAATGGTTGATTTAAATACCGGCGTACCACACATGGAAAGTAAATTTAAAATTGAAAACCATATTAAGGAAGCAGGTTTACCATTTACTATTATCAGGCCTGCATCGCTGTATGAAAACTTTTTAATACCGCAGGTAAAGAAAGGAATATTAAAAGGAAAACTTATACAACCAACTAACAGGGATACAATATTACAATACATAGCCTCAGATGATATAGGCAAAGTTGCTGCAAGCATATTTGAGAACAGTGAAATGTATATGGGTAGAATTATAACACTTGCCACAGAACAATTAAACACTCAGGAAGTAGCCCAAATCTTTAGTGATGTGCTGGGCAAAACAGTAGAATATAAAAAATTACCTCCACTTATTACAAGATTGTTTATAGGAAAAAGTGTATATAAAATGTTTAAGTGGATGGATGAAAAAAATCGTTTCGTAAAAGAAGATGTGAATTCAACAAGAAAAGAATTTCCAGGTTTGGTAAGCCTTAAAAGCTGGATAGAGCAAAATTTTAAATCTAAATAAAAATTTTATGGAATTAATCATTTACGGAATTTATACTTTTCTTGCTGCCTACAGTGCTGGCAATATGCTCACTTTGCAAATTCAACATTATGGCATCTATCCTTTTGTTGGCAGGGAGAATTTTAAAACCTACATGAGTGCAAACAATAAGGCTGCTCTTATTCCGTCAATTGTCCCAGGTTTTTCAATGTTGATTTTAAGTATCGTTTTACTTTTTTTCCGGCCCGCTTTTATGACATATCCTGAAGCTATCGGATCTTTGGTTTTAAATATTATAGCCTTTATTTCTACATTTAAGTGGCAACGAAAACTTCAATCAGATATGGCAAACTCAGGGTATGACGAATCAGGAATTAAACTCCTGCTTTCAACTAACTGGGTACGAACAATAGCTTTAATTATTCTTGGTATTTTAACCGTTTCAATTTTAGTAATGGCAGTAAAATAGCGTGCCGGGGAGAAATGCGACCCAACCATCGCCGAAAAATTTAACACCTGCAGATTCGCAGACTACAAAGACAAAATGATTGACTTACTAAAGAGAGTTTGTACTGTTAGTGTGGAGACGATGAAGATTGTGAAGGAGATAAAATAAGTATTTGCTATATTACAATACACTTCAAAAATTATAAGTATGTATAAGATTAATGAAATTGCACCCGATCTCTATCGCATATCCATATTTGCTCCTCAATTCAATATCCAGTTCAATCATTTTCTTATTAAAGATGATGAACCTCTTTTGTATCATGCCGGTTTAAAAGGAATGTTTCCATTGCTGCATGAAGCCGTAAAAACTTTAATAGATCCAAAAAAGATAAAATGGGTAGGGTTCAGTCATTATGAAGTGGATGAATGTGGCGCTTTAAACGAATGGTTACAGGTTGCCCCTAATGCCCAGGCTGTATGCAGTACTGTAGGCACAATAATTAATATGAGCGACTTTGCTATAAGACCTTCAAAGCCATTACAGCATAATGAAGTTTTAACCACCGGAAAATATAGTTATCGTTTTATGCGAACACCTCATTTGCCCCACGGGTGGGATGCGGGTGTAATGTTTGAACAAACCAACCGCACACTACTTTGTTCTGATCTATTTCATCAAAATGGAGATGTAACTCATTTAACTGATGTTGATATTTTGGAGGGGCATAAAAAATCAATGCTTGAATTGGAAAAAAGCCCTCTTATGGATTATGTACCCTATAACCATAATACAGCAGGCTTATTAAAAGAGTTAGCTGATCTTAATCCAAAAACACTTGCTACTATGCATGGATCTTCATTTTATGGAGATTGCTCAAAAGCCTTACTTGATTTGGATGGAGTAATGAAGGATTTGTGGGGCGATAAAACAAATAATTTTTGATCCTGGCATACCAACAGAAGCGTGGGAATACAAGCTGGGCAACCGTTCAGCATTGGAATGGATACTGGACCAATACAAAGAAAAGAAACCAACCGACCCAACCATCGCAGAAAAATTCAATACTTACAAATTTGCAGATTACAAAAGCAAAGTGATTGATTTACTGAAAAGAGTTTGCATAGTGAGTGTGGAGACGATGAAGATTGTGAAGGAAATGGAAAATTTTAAAACTAAAACAACATAATATGAAAATTGTAACTCTTTTATTAATCTTTACTGGCGTTTGCGGATGTCAGGAACATAATGCTGACACAAAAGTTGAAGGCGAAAAACTCATGCAGATAAGCAGAGAATGGTCTAAGTCAGCCGCAACTGACAGTGTTGAAAAAACGCTGAGTTATTGGGCAGAAGATGCAGTTGTTATGTCTCCGGGACAACCTTCATTAAAAGGTAAAAAAGAAATACGTGAAATGGTTGAGGGTATGTCGAAAATCCCGGGCTTTAAAATAAGTTGGGAACCGTCAAGTGTTTCAATATCCAAAAGTGGCGACATGGCTTATATGATTGAACAAAATAGAATTACTGTAAACGATTCTTTAGGGAAACCTGTTACAGAATTTAATAAAGGAGTAACAATTTGGAAAAAAGAATCTGATGGCTCCTGGAAAAATATTGTAGATATGTGGAATGCTGATCCATCTCAAAAGAAATAAACGTAAAATTTAATACATACAAGTTCGCAAACTACAAAGAGAAAGTGATTGACTTACTTAAAAGAGTTTGCACAGTAAGTGTGGAGACGATGAAAATTGTAAGGGAGATGGAATAAGAAATAAAACCATAATTAGTTTATAATTTGTATGATCTAATTTTTATGTGGATTTCGTTTGTGAAGAAAAATAAAAATCAGAACTATATTTTTAAAATAAACCTACAATTATGAAATCGAAATCCTTAAATGCTTTAACGCAAAAAATTTTTATTGCAACTTGTTGTTTTATTTTATTTAGATGTGCTTCTGCTCCTGAATATAAACTGGCAGAACAATACATTATCGAAAGTGAAAAACAATGGGCTGAATCGGTAGCTTCAGGGGATACATCAATACTTGTACATATTTTAGCTGATGATTTTATTGGTGTTGATCCGGAAGGAAACCAATACAATAAGAGCAAAATGGTTAAGGATACGTATACTGCTCCAAAATATTTCAGTTCAAATCATCTTAATAATATTAAAGTACGTTCTTATGGAAACGCTGCAGTGGCGCAAGGTGATGAAACATGGGTACGCCGTTCAGGAAGTCCGGTTACCGGCAAATTTGTATGGACAGACACATGGATATTGCGCAATGGGCAATGGCAAATAGTTGCTGCAGAAGATTTAGTTGTTCCTATAAAATAAAGGAGGATATAAACTAAATAAAAAATATGACCCAACCATCGCAGAAAAGTTTAGCACCTGCAAATTTGCTGATTATAAAGACAAAGTAATCGATTTGTTGAAAAGAGTTTGCGCAGTAAGTGTGGAGACGATGAAGATTGTGAAGGAAATGGAGGAGATAAAATATCAAACTTGTAAAAAATAAAGTTATGAGAAACATAAAATTAATGTCTTCACCAAAGTGCAGCAATAAGTAATTGCACTTTGTATTTCTCTAACCTATAATCCTGTAAAAGTATTCCTGAAATTTTGTTCAACATTCTAAAGATTACAAATATTCTTTTGCCAAATATTATGAGACAGGCTCAGATGAGGTTATACTGTTAATCAATTATTATGCTTAAATATTTTTGACGACAACAATTAAATTTTAATGAAACTTAAGAGAGCCAATTTGTTTTACCTGCATAAAAGCACACAACATTTCATTCAACTGATAACGTATCATTTTTCTTAATCCTTCATATAAAAATGATTCATTTAATATTTCCCGATAAGCGCTAATCATTTTCTTTTCATTCTTTTGGCAGAAGGACATTATTGCTTCCTCATCATTTAAATTTTTAATTTCATCTTTAAGTTCAGCTTCATTAATTTTTTCTATTTCCGGTGTGCCACCTAAGGTATGTATTTGAGAAGACAACTCACAGGCATATTGGTTACTTTCCTGGGCAAGAGATAGCATTGTGCGACGCAAATCTTTATCTGTTACTGTAGTAGCAACCTGTTCATACTCTTTTTTTCCTTGTCGCAGGAGGCTACAAATAGTATTAATTTTTTCTAAGAGATAAGGTGGGGCTTTATAGAGGTTGAATCCAATCATAAAAGTGAGTTTTTTATGTTATAGCAATTTGGTTTCCTTTTAGTATTGTAATTTTTTCGAAGGTAGACATTCAGAAAACAAAACTTAAACTAAGAGCGTAAAACTTAGGCACTATTAGTTAATTTAACGTATTCAGTTTTTCTGCCGTTGCAGGTGCTCTGTGCGTTAACCTGCAACAATTAATAACATTATCTACGCTAAATATTTATTCTTCTGTTCAATGGGTGCGGGACAATGTCATTAAGTTAACACAAACCAAGAAGGTTTTATAATTCTTTCTCAATTTAAAATCTTAATAAAACCTTCTTGGTTTGTATCGTATCCTTAACTTAATGACATTGGGCTGCGGGATAGAAATGAACCCGGTGAAGGTTTTGTGTAATGGTCTTTGTGCCGGATTTGTAATGTATTAGCCCGAACTAAAGTTGAATAATGTTTCTAAAGTTCACAGCCTCACCTCATCCCTAACCCTTCTCCACAAGTGGAGAAGGAAATTGAAATCAGTTTAATTTTTTATCATTTACCCAACAAAATAACGTTACCATAATTGTTTATTTTTATGCAATGCGTGAGGCAAGGTTTATTAAAAAGAACGTGGATAAGTGGAATGAATATCAGCACCGGGAAACCAATGATCCGGATGAAATGGCCGACCGTTTTGTTACGCTGCTGGATGACCTTTCGTATGCCAAAACATTTTATCCGCAAAGCAAAGTAACACGGTGGGTAAACAGTATTGCTGCGGGCATTTACCAAAATATTTACCAGAATAAAAAAGAAAAATATTCACGCATTGTACAATTCTGGAGGTATGAGTTGCCGTTGCTTTTTAGAAAGTATCATAAAACATTTTTGTTCACATTTTCTTTGTTCCTCTGTTTTGTTATCATCGGCATTATCTCCTGCGTTGCTGACCCCAACTATGCTTCAGACTTTTTTGATAACATGGTGCAGCCCGGCTATTATGATAAAACGATTGAGAGCATTAAAAAAGGCGACCCCTTTAATGTTTATAAGGATAACAATCCATTTTCAATGTTTGTACATATTGCTTACAATAATATTGGCGTGGCTTTTAAGGCGGTTGTGTTCGGGGTTTTATTTGGCATCGGTACCATTTATTTGATGTGGCATAATGGTTTAATGCTCGGTTGTTTTCAATACATATTTTTTTCGCAGGGGTTAGGCTGGCAATCAGTTATGGTAATTTGGATTCATGGTACGCTTGAAATTTCTGCAATAGTTATTGCCAGTTGCGCCGGGCTGATACTGGGTTTCGGGTTTTTATTTCCCGGTACATACACACGTAAGCAATCTTTTTTAAGAGCCGCTAAAGATGCAATGAAAATTTGCATAAGTCTTGTCCCCATTTTTATTGTGGCCGCTTTTTTTGAAAGTTATGTTACGCACTTAATGAGCAACACGTTTGATAAAGACCCCGGAAATATAGGTTTGCCTGTTCCTGTTAGTTTGCTCATATTGGTATCTTCACTCTTTTTCATCATTTGGTATTTTGTTTTATATCCTATCCGCTTACATAAAAAAGGTGTGCAATTGATGGGTGATACAATTATTAAAGCGCCTGCAGTAAAATGAAGATCATTTTAAAATTATTAATTACGTGTATCTTTTTTTTGTTTTGTAATGCAAAACTTTTAGCACAGAAAAGGATAAACCAGGAAGGTTTTAAAAACCTTCCTGGTTTAAAACAAATTAATGACAGGGGTGTTGATTCACCTGCTGAAAAAACCGGAGACCTAACAATGCCAGAAACCTTGGGTGATACCGTTTTAAACAGGAATAAATTTGAAACTGATTCCGTACAGGATTATAAAGGGGATAAAGATTTTGCGTACATGAAATACCTGGATAGTTTATTAAGAAAATCAAAAGATATTACAGTAGATACTTTCAGTATTAATAATTCTGCTTCATCAAGAAGTAAAAAAGAGGCTGCACAAAATACCCGTTCAATAAATACAATGCCACGGCTAAACATTTTCAGTGCGCCAATAGTAAAGATCATCTTATGGATACTCGCAGTTTTTCTTATTGGTTTTATTGTATATAAATTATTTCTTGGAGAAAATTTTTTTAAGAGAAATCGTTCTTATAAAAATATTTCTGATACTCAAAAAGAGGAAGATGACATATCAGATCCTTCAGCATACGATACGCTTATATCGCAGGCTGTAACAAATAAGAACTACCGGTTAGCGATAAGGTATTTATATTTAAAAACATTGCAGATGCTTGCGGGCAGCGGATTGCTGGAGTTCTCTGCCGATAAAACCAATTATCAATATGTAAATGAATTACGTGGTAAATCATATCAAAATGATTTTGCAGCGCTTACATTAAATTATGAATATGTGTGGTATGGCAAGTTTGAAATTGGTGAAGATGTTTATACCAGGTTGTTCAAAGACTATAAATCTTTTCACCAAAAACTATAATTTTTGTCTTGTAAAAATTTTAATATTTTTCTAAAATCATTGACCTGTACAGGTTTTCAAGCCCCTCTCCTGTGGAGAGGGGTTGGGGTGAGGTCTTTTTGTTTGCTGATCACATTGCTGATGAGTTGCCGTCAGCAGCAAATCCGGTCATTACCATCGCTTAATGAAACATATAAAAAAGACGATAAAAAACCATTTGGTTCTTATGTAGCTTATGAGCAGTTTAAAAAATTATTTAATGACAGGTACGTTGAGACCCAGTCAGAAGCTTTTGATGTGACCTGGAAGAATATAAAGAACTATTCATCCGGCACACAGTACTCATTATATTTTTTGCTTGCCAAAAATATTGAAGCAAGCAATGATGAAGCTGAAGCAATGGTAGATTTTATAAAAGAGGGAAACGATATGTTTATTGCTGCCGATTATATTGACGGGCATTTGCTGGATAAAATTAAATGCGAAATAGAAAGGCTTGGCGAAATTGTAAATGAAGTGCATGGCAAAATGAATGAAACATTTGTAAAGATGGATTTTGGAATAGATTTTAAAACTCCGGATTTTAAATATTATTACTATCCATTCTTAAATTCTTTTTCAGGTTATGATTCAGCAACTACAAGGATTTTAGGGGTTAATGAAAAAGGCAAGCCTGATTATATTATTATGTTCATTGGCAAAGGGCGTTTGTATCTTCATGCTGCACCGCGGGCTTTCAGCAATTATTTTTTATTAACGGCGAATAATTATCAATACCTGGAAATTGTATTATCGTATTTAAGATTTGAGCCAAAGAATATTTACTGGGATGAATATTATAAAAATAAAACTTTTAACAGGAGAAAGAAAACGTCATCGGGAAAGGGAAATGGTTCAGATGATGAGGATAAAAATAAATTTTCTCCTCTTAGTGTAATTAATAATAATCCGCCGTTGCTGTGGGCTTTCTGGCTTGCAATAATTGCTTTGATCCTGTACGTATTGGTAAATATAAAACGCAAACAAAGGGTGATCAATGAAATAAAACCCAATACCAACACCACCGTAACTTTTACTGAAACAGTTGGAAGGCTTTACCTGCAGAAGAAAAATAATAAGAACATCGCAGAAAAAATGATAACTTATTTTTACGAACATATTCGGAACAGTTATTTTTTAAATGCCAGCCAGGTAAACAATGAATTTATAAATTCATTGGCCCGGAAAAGCGGTGTATCAATTGAGGCAACACAAAAATTATTCAGTACAATTGATGTAATTAATGCCGGAAAAAATGTAAATGATATTGAGCTGTTAAAGCTTCATGAACTGATTCAAAAATTTTATAAAAATAAAACCTGATGGACGAAAATTTATTTCAGCAACGTATCGACCTCACTCAACTTAGTAAAGCAGTTACGGATATTCGCAGTGAGATAGGCAGGGTGATAGTAGGACAGTATAAAATGGTTGACCAGCTGATGATCGGTTTATTATGCGATGGGCATTTATTAATTGAAGGTGTGCCCGGAGTTGCCAAAACGCTTACAGCAAAACTGATGGCAAAAATAATTGATGTTGGTTTTTCAAGAATTCAATTCACGCCGGACCTTATGCCCAGCGATGTTTTAGGAACTTCCGTTTTTAATCCCAAGGTTGCAGAATTTCAATTTAAAAGAGGGCCTATATTCAGTAATATTATTTTAATAGATGAGATAAACAGAGCGCCTGCAAAAACCCAGTCTGCATTGTTTGAAGTGATGGAAGAAAGGCAGGTAACGATTGATGGTGTTACACATGTTATGGATTTTCCATTCATTGTTCTGGCCACACAAAACCCTATAGAGCAGGAAGGAACTTACCGTTTGCCTGAAGCACAGTTAGACAGGTTTCTTTTTAAAATTGATGTAAAATATCCTTCTTTATCAGAAGAGGTGAGCATTCTTACCAACCAGCATGCACAAACACAAACTGCTTTGCTGGATAAGGTAAATAAAATTTTATCTGCACAACAAATTGCTCAATACAGGCAAACAATACAGTCAATAATTATTGAGTCAAAGCTTGTGGAGTTTATTGCTAAAATTGTTAATGAAACACGTAATAATTCTTCATTGTATTTAGGTGCATCTCCACGGGCATCACTTGCCATATTGCGTTCATCAAAAGCAAATGCTGCCATAAAGGGCCGGGACTTTGTTACACCGGAAGATATTGTAGAAATGGCCGGACCGGTTATGCGCCATCGAATTATTTTAACTCCTGAAAAAGAAATGGAAGGTGTTACTGCTGATGAATTAATTGAAAGTATAATTAAAAATATTGAAGTGCCAAGATAGTTTGTGGTTAGTAGTTTTTAGTTTGTAGTTATATCGTACATCAAACATCGTACTTCGTACATTTTTAGCAAGATGAAATTAATAAGACGATATATCGGCGATCTTTTCCTTACCAATAGATTTTATATGGTGATGGTTGGCTGTATACTTTTTTTTGTTGTAAGCTTTTTCTTTTCTGCTTTGGGTGAGATCCCAAAGATTGGTTTTCAGGTTTTTTTAGTGCTTGTTCTTTTAGATTATTTCTTTCTTTTCTTCTTGGGTAAAAAACCTTTTGCAAAGCGAATAATTTCTGAAAGGTTGAGTAACGGCGATGAAAATAAAATTGAACTAAGAATAAATAATGAATTTTTTTTTCCTGTGAATATGCAGATAATTGATGAACTGCCTGAGCAATTTCAGATTAGAGATTGGAAACGAAATGCATATTTTAAATCGAAGCAGCAGCAAAAATTTATTTACACTTTACGCCCTGTAAACAGAGGTGAATATCATTTCGGAAATATTTTATTATTTGTAAGCTCCCTGCTTGGTTTATTGGTTCGCCGCATTACAATTGCTGCAGAAGAAACAGTTCCTGTCTATCCTTCTTTTATTCAATTGCGTAAATACGATCTTCTTTCCGGTGCTACCATACAATCAGAAACAGGAAGTAAACGGTTGCGTAAGATTGGCCATAGTATGGAGTTTGAGCAGATAAA
>JANXQO010000185.1 GCA_025353485.1 Chitinophagales bacterium | reverse complement strand
CATTGGGTAAAGCTTTGTCAATAATACCTGCTATTCTGCACACTTTAAATTATGATTTATATTCTTTCATATTTAATCTGCTAAACTATTTTCTCTAAATTCTTTTTATCAAAGTGAGCACTAAGCTGTAATCCCATACTTTCAAGTTTTACAAATGCCCTGCTTCCGGAAACTTCCAATAAAATTCCCTCATAATTCATTAACACGCCTTGTTTTATTCTAACCCTTTGATTTACCTGTAATCCTATTTGTTCAACATGAACATCTTCAAACTCATTGAGAAATTTTTTAATAATATTTATTTCTTCTTCTTTTATTTTAGCAGGCTTGCCTAACCAGTAAACATAATTAAGTATTCCGTCAATTCTTTTGAGATCCCATTTTTTTTGTTCATCAACTTTTACAAATACATAGCACTTAAAAATTGGCTCAAGAATTACTTTCTTTCTATCACTCCATTGCCTCACTACTTTATTTAACGGGCAATAATTTTCAATACCTTTACTGTCTAAAATTTGTGCTACTTTTTTCTCCCAGCGAGGCCTGGTATTTACGGCGTACCAATAGGGGGAATTTTCAGGCATGGGCAAAGCTTCGCTGTTCCTAAGTCACATGGATCTTAGGAACTTAAAAATGAATAATTTTTTATTTTAAAATATTCTGTATTATTATCTACGGAAAATACTTTTAAATTTAGATAAGATACCTTTTTTCTCTTCCTCAATATAATAACTGCTACCATAGCCACTTCCATAAGTGTAATTGCTATAACCATATCCGTATCTTCCATACCCATAATTGCCACCTATGCCTCTACGTTTTAGACCATTGAACACAATGCACATATTTTTAAATTTCTTTTGCTTAAACAAATTATCGATAAGCTTTAAATAAATTTTAGGAGTTGTATTATGCCTAACAACGAACACAGTGGTATCAGCGTACTCTTTTAATAAAAGTGAATCGGAAACAGGGCCTATAGGCGCAGAATCTATAATCAAATAATCAAACCTTGCTTTTAGTTCTTCCATCATCTCTCTAAATTTTTTACTTAAAATAAGTTCAGAAGGATTTGGAGGTATAGCCCCTGCTGATATGATAGATAAATTTTTAATACCAGTATCTTTAATTATTCCTTCAATAGGTATTTTACCTACAAGGTAATTAGAAATTCCCGGGTCTCTGGGTACATTCAAAAGTGCACTTAACTTTGGTTTTCTGAGATCAAGTTCGAGAAGAGCAACTTTTTTATCCGTAAGCGTATAGCTAATAGCAAGATTAATTGATACAAAACTTTTGCCTTCACCTGAAATATTTGAAGTTATAAGAGTTGTCTTGGCATCTTCGTCTAAAGCCATAAAACTTAAATTCGTTCTTAATGAGCGAAACTGTTCGGCTATTATAGTGCGCTTACCTTCCTGAATAACTATTGGAGTTTTAGATTCCACCTGGATAATTTCACCTACTACAGGTACTTTAGATTTATCTTCAATTTCACTCGCAAATAAAACCTTACGATTAAATTGTTCCCTCACAAGTATTATAAATAATGCAAGTAAAATCCCGATTATTAATCCTGACAGATAATAATTTTTTACTACTGGCTTAATTGGCCCAAAGAATGCAGCATTTTCAATTACGCGTAAATCAGCAATAGTGGAGGCTAAATTAAGAGCTGTTTCTTCTCTTCTTTGAAGTAAGTATGAATAAATATTATTTTTTATTGCCTGTTGCCTTGTAACATCTATTAGCCCCCTTTCTTTTTGAGGTATTTGGTTAAGCATATTCGTGCTGGAGCCAATTGTAAGGTTAACATTATTTCTGGCTGATAATAAATTTTTGCGCATACTTCCTATGTTTTCAAGGATATCTGTCCGCAGTCTGCCTACTTGTTGCTGACCTAATATAACTGCATCGCTTTTTTCTCCGGCTACGCTTTTATTCTTTTCTAATTGAAATTCGGCATCGTATAATTTTCCTAACAAAGAAGCTAACGTAGGATCATTTAGTAGGGCAAGAGAAGGAACTAATCCAGATCTTTGGCCATTTCTATTTATAAATCTATTTACATCATTTAAAACCTCCAGTTGGATATCAATTTCACTTTTGCTTTTGTCAAATTCTTTAACCTTAGCTAAATATACCTGAGCCTGGGCGCTAAGATCTATTACCTGATTTTTTGATTTAAAACTTTCTACATTTTTTTCAACACTATCTAATTGAGATGTAACTAATCCCAGCCTGCCATCAATAAAGGCAAGGGTTTTTGCAGCTGTTTGGTTTTTATCAGCAATGCCATTAGCATTATAAACTTCAAATAATTCTGTAAGTATATCAATACCTTTTAGGGGTACAGGTGTTTCTAATTTAATGTCTATTACAGTTGATTGACCGGAAATGGCATTTGCCTTAAGATTACTTATAATATTACCAGCAGTTCCTTCAATTGAATTGAATTGTACAAAATAATTTTTACCCTTTAAAGTCTTATTATATTTTGGGTTAGGTATAATTTGATAAAGTGTATTATCTAATAAAATGCTGTCGTTAAAATGTATTGTTTTATCATTTATGTTTACCGAATTCTGGCTCCAATCTACAGTAAAAAAAAGTTTTCCTGATGGATTAATATTTTTAGTTTGATCTGTAATAAAATATAATGGAGAATTCTCTTTATATAATTCTTCTACTCTAACTTTACCCTCATTATAAACTGATGAATAAAGGTTAAGGCCTTTCACAACTTCTTCCATGAGATTAGTGGAGCGTAATACAACAATTTCATTTTCAACAATTTTTTTATCACCGAAAATGTTTAATGCATCCAGTATTTTTGAATCACCCGAGCCTTTATTCGGATCTTTTAAAAGAACTTTAGATGAGGCTACATAAATCGGGACCTGTGACCGCAAGTATACAACGGCAATGACCAACGAAAGAGCTGTTGTAATAACAAAAAGTGGCCAGAATGGAAGATACCTTTCCAGAATTTGTAAAAATATATTTCTATCAGTTTGCTCTTTAAAAAATTCTTGGTCGCTCATACCTTACAATTCAAATTATCTTTTTAAATAAGTAAAAATAGTGATGGCTATAGAAAGTGCCGTAAGAGCATAGCCTATTATTTGCTGTTTTTGACCTTTTATTTTTGCAGTGGTAGGTTCTACATAGACCACGTCATCTGGCTTTAAATAATAAAAAGGGGAGTAAAAAATAGAATTATCTGTTAGATTTAATCTTTTGAATTGTTTGCCATTGGGCGTTTCCCTTATTACTAATATATTATCTCTTCTTCCTGTAATTGTCAAATCACCACTTTCTCCTATTGCATCTAACAAAGAGATTTGTTCATAAGCCATATTTAATACTTGAGGATGAGTCACTTCACCAAGTATAGTTACATGATTACTTAAAAATCGAATCGTTACCATTACGTCTTTTAAATATGGAGATAGATCCCTTTGCAATTTATCTTTTAAATCACTTCTGGTTAATCCCTCTACATGAATAATTCCTAATTTGTACATTACTATATTTCCATCCTTATCGACCAAGTAACCAATTTGGGAAGCTGGGGTGGAGGATGCTGAAGCGGTTGAAGCAGTACCTGCGCCTCCATTAAATAAAGGGGTACTTATAGGATCCGGGCTAACAATATTAATACCCAACAAATCATTTTTGCGAATCTTTAATTCCATATTATTATTAACCAGATTATGAAGCGTGGTATCTTTTTGTAGGTTCTGAAAGTATACTACATTTTTAGGAGTAGCGCAGGAATTTAATATTACAATACATACTAAAAAGAGGCCTAAAATAAATGAGTTAAAAGTGGGTTTTGAATTCATGTTCACGGTTAAAAGGCAATGCAAAATTGTATTGGATTTCGTTTAAAAAAATGTTGCGCAAAGTAAAACAAAATTCTACATATACAACACGATATAATTATAAAATTACATTTTTTTGTTTTGTCTAAATCCTATATGGCACCAACTAATAAGCCGGGTAATTAAATATATGGATGTTTTGATAAGGGAAATGATGCAAGGGGGTGATAATCTCCCCTTACTCCTACAGGAATTAGGGTCCTTATTTTATGTACTAATTCTATTGAAGGCAAAGCATCCAAAAGTGGAAACCCATTTCCGGATAAAATAGCCTCATAACTTTTTGTATGCAGTTTATTTCCATCATTAAATTCTATCTCATTTTCTTCCATTGTTATCGATCGGTAAATTCGTTTACCTTTCTCCTTTACATTAGAAGGCAATGTATTTTCATCTATACTTAAAAACCATCGAACTCTGGCTCTTTCTAATTGTAAAAATCCTGCAGCTCTGTCATGAGTATGTACATGAACCACTGTATCTAATACTTTACCAAATATCCAAATCAGCATATCAAAAAAATGAATACCTATATTGGTAGCAATTCCGCCCGATTTACTGATATCACTCTTCCAACTTGTATAGTACCATTTTCCTCTTGCAGTAATATAGGTTAGATCGATATCAAATATTTTATCTAGATCACTTTTCAATACCATATCCTTTAACCTAATTATATCTGGATGATGCCGGAGTTGCAAAATAGTAAACACTTTTTTACTGGTTTCGTTTTGGATTTTCTCTAATGCTTCTACATTCCAGGGATTTAACACCAAAGGTTTTTCGCAAATAACAGATGCTCCATGCCTTAGGCCAAAGCGTATATGAGAATCGTGTAAATAATTAGGAGAGCATACACTTAGATACTCTATAGGGGCACCATTTCTCGCAAGTTTTTCAATATGCCTATCAAACCTTTCATATTCAACAAAAAAATTTGTTTCAGGAAAATAGCTATCTAATATACCAACTGAATCCACTTTATCTAATGCAGCAACAAGATTATTTCCAGTATTCTTAATCGCTTCTAAATGTCTGGGGGCAATAAAACCTGCCACGCCAATTAAAGCAAAATCTTTCATAGGTTCTTTTTCTTATTCATTTGCAGAATTCTTTGATAAAATTATTTTCATCTCCACTGTAATTTTTAATTACAAAATATTTTATAGGGTAAGTTTTTAGTAAAGTAAGTTATTTTCCTCATTACAGCGATATACTTAAGGGATCACTGAAGCATACTTAAAGCATACTTAAAGCATACTTAAAGCCTGGTTAGAGTATGAATAGTACATGGAATAAACAACAAACTTTGCGGTCATCTTTAATAAGATTTTTTACATTAGAATATTTTTTTTGAAGACTTAATATTTCAAAATGTATTTTTGCGCCGGAGAGATGGCAGAGCGGTCTAATGCGGCGGTCTTGAAAACCGTTGACTGTTACAGGTCCGGGGGTTCGAATCCCTCTCTCTCCGCAAAATTGTAAAGCCTGTAGATACAGGCTTTTTACATTAGCAGGTATTCCCATTTTGAATATTATTTTACTTTTAGAATTCCTGAAGACAATTTGTTCTGTCCTTTTATCGGGCTGCATTAAGTATAAGCCGAATACTATAATTAAATAAAATATTTTTTCGATATATAATCTTTAAATTTTTTTATATAGCATTGGATAAACCAATGCTTTTATCTTTGCGTAGATAAAACAAATATTCAATAACTTTTTTTTAATTGATCTGTTATGGCCGATATAAATAATGTACAAACTGCCACATTTGGCACAGGGTGCTTTTGGTGTACCGAAGCTATTTTTCAACAATTAGATGGAGTGATAAAAGTAACAAGTGGTTATAGTGGCGGGCATGTTGCAAATCCTACCTACGAAGCTGTTTGTAATAAAACAACAGGTCATGCAGAATGCCTGAATATAGAGTTTGATAAAAGCAAAATTACTTTTGATGAATTGCTCGAAGTGTTCTGGAAATCACACGACCCTACCACCCTAAACAGGCAAGGCAATGATGCCGGCCCTCAATACCGCAGTGCAATATTTTACCATACTGATGAACAAAAAGAAAAGGCAGAAAAATATAAATCAGAATTAGATAAAAGCGGAACGTTTGATAATCCAATTGTTACTGAAATAGAACCATTTAATATTTTTTATCCCGCAGAAAATTATCATCAAAATTATTACAACAATAATGGTTCTCAACCTTACTGCTCTTATGTAATAAAACCTAAGATTGAAAAATTTAAGAAAATATTTAAGGATAAATTAAAGACGTGACTCACCTGCTTCTACCTGCAATACTAATGGCTTGAAACGTATGATACGGACATAATGCAAACCTTTCATAACAAGAAAGGTCAGATCAAACTCATACCATTTTTTTGCAAAATTAGGATCGTATTTCGCAAAGTGATGATTGTTTTGAAATAATTCACCCATCATAATAACTCCCCATGGTGTAGTATTTTTTGAATGATCTCCATTTTTGTAATTGCTGTAACCAAGCTTATGGCCAAACCAATTTACAATAGCACCCTGGATTGGGCCCATTAAAAAATGAATTGGTAATAATAAATACCACCAAAAGTTAGGAGCAAAAATTATATAAAAAGATATATAAAAAGCGCCGAATAATAATCTCGTGATAGTGCTATGACCTATTTTATCAAGGGTGCGCCAAACGGGAATATATTCCTGAGTAAATTGGGGATCCGGCAAATTTTTACCGGTAACAAAAGATCTGAAAATTTTTGCTGTATGCAACATCATGTGCCATATGTCTTTAAAAAAAAACGGTGAATGAGGATCCTTTTCTGTATCACTGTAGGTATGATGCATGCGGTGAAGCACTGCATAGGCGCTGGGAACCAAGTAAGATGATCCCTGCACAAACCATGTCATTAAATAAAATGCTTTTTCCCAACCTTTGCTGGTTGTGTACATTTGATGAGATGCATACCTATGTAAAAAAAATGAATGGAAGAACAAAGAAAAAAACCAATGACAAAGAAAGAAAATTATTATGGCAGACATAAGTGTATTGAATTTGTATTATTAATACTGTAACCTACGCATAATTATTGAAAGCAGATTTAGCTTATTAAATGTTTAACTTATTAGGAAAAATTTACTTATCTAATTTCACTCTTCTAAGCTCCAATAAATTTAAACCATTTGCTGTAAATGAAGTAACATAAGGATGTACAAGATGTATTATCATATCATACCACAAAGGCACTACAGGTGCATCATTTATAACATATCTGTCCGCATCACGGTAGATTTGATTTCTAATTGAATCATTTTTTTCTACCAAAGCCTTTTCATACAATGCATCAAAGGCAGGATTTTTATAACGGGTATAATTTGGCGGTGCAGGATTTTTGCTATAGAACACACTAAGATAATTTTCTGCATCAGGATAATCCGCAATCCAGCTTCCCCTAAAAAACAATGCCTGCGATTTTGACGTTTGCTCCAGCAATAAACTTTTTTGTATTGCCTCCACCTGTACTTTAATTCCGATCTGTTGTAATTCATTTGCTATGTAACTGCCAAGGTCAGCATATTGCGGAATGGTTAATAACTTTATTGGCTGCAATCCTTCGCCATTGGGATAGCCTGCTTCTTTTAATAATTGCAGGGCTTTAGCCTGGTTGTAATGATAACCGATAACATTTATTGAATCGAATGATGGAAGGCCTGCAGGAACAAAGCCGCTTTCCGCTGCGATGCCTATTGAATTACGGACATACAACATCATTTTTTTTCTGTCGATACCATAATTAATTGCCTGCCGTATTTTTTTATTTCTCAAAGGAGAATTTTTTAAAAGATCATTGGCGCTGTCAAATAAAATCCCTAAATATTCAATGTTGAGATAAGGATGTTTTTGCAAAACTATTTTACCCACCCACTCTTTTCTTAATTCACCTATTTTTGTAAGCACTTCATCTTTAAAAGATGCATCAATATCATTTATAAAATCCAACCGCTTTTGTTGAAACTCTAAAAACTCTGTAGCCTTGCTATCATAAAACGTAACCTTAATTCCATCAAGATATGGGAGTGAATTACCTGCACTATCTTTTTCAAAATAATTTTTATTTTTTGTTAGTATCAATGCCTGTCCTTCTTCCCATGCTTTAAATTGAAACGGCCCGGTACCACAGGGATGATTGCGAAAATCCTTACCATATTTTTCAACCACTTCATGCGGAACAACAGAGCAATACTGCATGCTTAAAATACCAAGAATAGGATTAAATGGTTTTACTAATTTTAATTGAAAGGTTGTATCATCTATTGCTTTAAATCCATCAACAGAATCTACCCTCTCATTAAATATCCATGCGCCGCTGCTGGCTGTATTCTTATCAATAATTCTTTTAAAGCTATATTCAACATCTTTAGCTGTCAATACTCTTCCCTTTCCATTTATGAATGCATCATTATCATGAAATAAAACATTGTTAAGAAGATGAAAAGTAAAAATTAAATTGTCCGCAGAAATATTCCACGACTTTGCAAGCGAAGGGATCATGTTCAAATTATCATCCGTTTCAACTAATGTATTATAAAGTTGATGATCTATCCACATTACCGATTGGCTTTTTGCAAATGCCGGATCAAGCGTTGGCACTCCTGAAGATTCGTTATAATGAAAAATATTTTTGTTTTGGTCGTGTTTGTTGCAGGATTGAAAAGATGCAGAAATAAACCAACTATAAATTATTAAAATATATATTAGATAATTATGATTTCTTTTTGGCATGTTTATAAAATGTAAATTAAATTTAGTTATTCAAATTATTACATGAGAAAAATACCTGCCTTAATAATTTTTATTTTTTATTCTTCTGTTTCATTTGCACAATATACGCATGCTGATACTTTGCGTGGGACAAACGGCCCTGCAAGAAGTTGGTGGGATGTAACAAAATATGATCTGCATGTAAAATTTAATGTAGAAGATAAAAGTATAAGCGGATGGAATGAGATATCATTTAAGGTTTTAAAAAAAACCAACATACTGCAAATTGACTTACAAGAGCCAATGCATCTTGACAGTGTGATGTTTCGGGAACTAACGTTAGTAAAGGAAGATGGAATTTATTGGGAAAAGCCAGTAAAAATTTCAGATATAAAAAAAGATGGGAATGCATATTTTATTTCTCTTCCGGTAGCATGGCTAAATATCAATGATGAAAAAAATATTATTATTTACTATCACGGCAAACCTCAAACTGCATTAAATCCACCATGGGATGGTGGCATAATTTGGAAAAGAGATGACCGTAATAATCCATGGATAACCATCGCCTGTCAGGGTTTGGGAGCAAGCGTATGGTATCCGTGTAAAGATCATCAAAGTGATGAACCAGATAGCGCTGAACTACACATCACAGCACCTTCAGAATTAGTTTCAGTTGCAAATGGAAAATTGAGAAGTAAGATTGAGAATAAAGATGGAACCAGTACTTACTCATGGGCTGTAGTAAACCCAATAAACAATTATGATATCATCCCATATATTGGCAGGTATGTAAACTTTAATGAAGTATATAAAGGAGAAAAAGGAAATCTTAATATGAATTATTGGGTACTCGATTACAATCTTGAGAAAGCAAAAAAACAATTTGCTGAAGCACCCAAAATGATGAAGGCTTTTGAATATTGGTTTGGCCCCTACCCTTTTTATGAAGACGGATATAAATTGGTTGAAGCGCCTCATCCCGGCATGGAACATCAAAGCGCAATTGCTTATGGAAACCATTATCAGAATGGATATTACAAAAGCGGAGATCTTTCAGCATCAGGTTGGGGGTTAAAGTGGGATTATATAATTGTACATGAAAGCGCTCACGAATGGTTTGGTAATAACATAACAACAAAAGATATTGCTGATATGTGGGTGCATGAAGGCTTTGCTGATTATGCTGAAACTTTATTTACAGAGTATTATTATGGCAAACAAGCAGCAAATGAATATGTAATTGGTCTTAGAAAAAGAATTGAAAATAATATATCGGTTATTGGCCCGTATGGTGTAAATAAAGAAGGCAGTGTTGATATGTATTACAAAGGAAGTAACATGATACACACTATCCGCCAGGTAATAAATGATGATGAAAAATTCAGGAATATATTAATAGGATTGAACAAAACATTTTATCATCAAACAGTTATCACTAAACAAATTGAAGAATACATAAGTAAAACTTCCGGCAAAGATCTTTCAAAAATTTTCGATCAATATTTAAGAACAACAATGATCCCAACCCTGGAATATAAAATTGAAAAAGGCCGCCCGGATGACTGGGTCGGACGGGGAAATTTATTTTACCGGTGGACCAATTGTGTAAAAGGATTTAATATGCCTGTGAAGATTTTGACCGCAAATGATAAATACAATTTTATTTATCCCACAGAATCTTTAAAACAAATAAAATTCGTGAACAACAATTTAAAAGTGGATGATAATTTTTATATCTATACAAAGAAATTGTAGATAGAGTGCGTCCAAAGAAACACAGAGATTCTTAATTCGCTGTTTACTTATTTACTTTATATACTTTAGCAACTTTATTTACTTACACACATAAATTGTATGTCCCAGATACGAAAGCAAAGTATCATATCCACCATTTTCGTTTACCTGGGTTTTGTAATTGGATTTATCAATACATATTTATTTACGAGAAAAGGCTCTCCGTTCCTTCCATCAGAATATGGGTTGATAAATATTTTTATGGCAGTAGGTAATCTTATATTAGCTTTTGCAGGGTTAGGAATGACATCTGTGATGTATAAATTTTATCCTTATTATACCGAAAATCTTTCTAAAAAGAAAAATGATCTGCTTACATGGGCCTTGCTTATAAGTGCTGTAGGGTTTATTTTGGTGCTTATTGCAGGCATATGCTTTAAACATATTGTGATAAGAAAATTCAGCACAAACTCCCCGGAATTTGTACAATATTATTATTGGATTTTTCCTTTCGGATTTTCTTTATTGCTTTTTTCGGTATTAGAAGTGTATGCATGGAATTTAAAAAAATCAATTCTCACCACTTTTTTAAGAGAAGTTTTATTTCGGCTGCTCACTACTGTTTTAATTTTTTTGTTAGCATTTAAATTAATATCATCATCTGACACTTTCATAAAATTATTCTCATTTACATATGCAATTACTGCATTGTCATTACTGTTTTATTTAGCATGGAAAAAAGAGTTAATTATTACTTTTTCAATTAGCCGTGTTACAAAAAAATTTTATAAAAAGATAGCCTCCTTTGCAAGCCTGATATACTTTGGTGGCTTGGTTTATATGATCGCACAGTTTATTGAAACAATGGTTATAATGTCTGTTATTGGCACAGCGGCAGCAGGCATTTTTGCATTAGCCAACGTAATATCCGGATTGGTACAGGCACCGCAAAGAGGCGCCATAGCAGCCGCATTGCCGGTTTTATCAAAAGCATGGAAAGATAAAGATCATAACAAAATAAACCTGATCTATCAACGCTCGGGTATCAATCTTTTAATTGCGTCACTCGGCGTTTTTTTAATCATCTGGCTTAGCTATGAAGATGCAGTAAATGTGTTTCATTTAAAGCCGGCCTATCTTGATTCAAAATGGGTTTTCTTCTTTATCGGACTTGCGAAGATTGTAGATCTGGGCACAGGAGTAAATTCGCAAATAATAGGAACCTCTATTCATTGGCGGTTTGAATTTATTTCAGGCATAATATTGCTAACGCTTGCTATCCCGCTAAATTATTTTTTAGTAAAACAATTTGGAATTATTGGCGCAGCATACGCTCATCTTATTTCCTTCAGTGTTTACAATGCTATCAGGATAATTTTTCTTAAAAGAAAATTTAATATGCAGCCGTTTAGCACTAAGACCGCTTACGCAATTGTATTGGCATTTATCGCTTACACAATCTGTTACTATTCATTTTTATCGCTTCATACCTTTTCAGGGATCGCAATTAAAAGTTTAGTGTTTTTAGCCTTGTATGGAGGCAGTGTAATTTATTTTAATCTATCCCCAGATGTATTGCCGGTATGGGAAACAATTCAAACTAAAACGGGGATAAAAAAGAAGAACTCTAAACTATGATTTATTGGATTAAAAGATTATTGGATAATAATATTGTTTTCCATTTAATCTGCTAATCTACCCAAATCATGGTTCAGACAATTATTGATTAACTCTTCCGCCCCCAATAAATTTTCGGGAATAATAACTATCATCAAGGCTGCTTATCGTTACACCGTTACTTGATGATGAATGAACAAAATGATTGTTGGTAAGATAAACGCCTACATGAGATACGCCACCACGGGTATTAAAAAATACCAGGTCACCTGCCATCAATTCTTCTTTATTTATATGTTCACAAATTTTGTATTGCTCCCTTGCAGTACGTGGCATATTAAAAGAAAAAATAGTGGATAACAATGTTCCACTGAAAGCACTGCAATCAATCCCTTTTTTAGAAGTTCCGCCCATTCTGTAATGAGTGCCATACCAATCATCAATAAAATTATAAAGAGCAGAATTTGTAACGGCTTCTACTTCTACATCCATCATCATGGCATATTTAAACTGGGTAGCAGGTATTTTCTCAATTCCATTTTCAGCGGCAGGTTCTGCAACTGCTTCAGTTATTGATTGAACAATTGTTAACGTATTTAAAGGAGGATTGGTATTTATCAGCGGGACATTAATTACTTGCGGGGTAAATGAAACATTATCAATAAAATTAAATGCAAATAACTGCTTGTTACTATTTGTATTGAAAATTTTTGCAGAATTTTGAGCTTTTAATGTACCTGAACCACATGCTAATAACAGGGCAAATAATGCTGTTACATTTTTCATGCTGAGTAAAGGGGGTTTTGTAACATATATAGGGGCTATATATATGCGGGGTTAAAAGTAATTTTCTTAAGCATTGCGAATGTAGTCCTGTATATTGGTTTTATCAATATGATACTGGTATTATGCCTTTTGCAGGCATCATGAGTAACAAAAAAAGTTAGCTGTTCATGTGGAAAACTGTCAAAATTCTACTGTTTGTTTTAACGATATTTGCAACAAAATGTTGTTATAAGATTCTATGAAGTTTTCTCATCTCCACGTACATACACAGTTTTCATTATTGGATGGTGCTGCATCTATAAAAAATTTGTATAGTAAAGCAATTGCAGATGCAATGCCGGCTGTTGCCATATCCGATCATGGAAATATGTTTGGTGTATTTGAATTTGTAAAGCAGGCATACAATCATAAAAATGAAGATGGCTCTTTAAAGGTTAAGCCAATTGTGGGTTGTGAATTTTATATAACAGAAAACAGGCATAAAAAGCAATTTAGTAAAGAAGATAAAGATCCGCGGCACCACCAGATATTACTGGCAAAAAATGATACAGGTTATAAAAATTTAATTAAGCTCACTTCCCTGGGATACATTGAAGGAATGTATTCAAAATATCCAAGAATTGATAAAGAATTAATTCATAAACATCACGATGGATTAATTGCCACTACCTGTTGCCTTGGCGCTTTGGTTCCGCAAATAATTTTGAAGAAAGGCGAAAAGGAAGCAGAGAATGAATTTAAATGGTGGCTGAATATTTTTCAAAAAGATTATTATGTAGAACTACAGCGGCATGGTATTCCCGACCAGGACAAAGTGAATTTGGTGCTGCTGAAATTTGCAAAAAAATATGGGGTAAAAATTATTGCCAGCAACGATTCGCATTATGTTGATGAAAAAGATTTTAATGCCCATGATATTTTGTTATGCATCAATACAGGAGAAAAACAATCCACGCCGGCATCAAGAGAATTTACTGATGATGATGTATCCACAAAGAATAAACGTTTTGCATTTCCCAACAACCAGTTCTTTTTTAAAAAGACTGAAGAAATGCAAACCGTGTTTGATGATCTTGGAGAAGCATTGGATAACACTAATGAAATAGTTGATAAAATTGATGTACTTGATCTTAAAAGAGATATTTTATTACCCCATTTTACGGTGCCAAAAGAATTTACTTCACAGGATGAATATCTGCAACACCTCACCTGGACGGGAGCCAAAGAACGATACAAAGAAATGACACCTGAAATTGAAGAGCGGCTAAATTTTGAATTGTTCACAATAAAAACAATGGGCTTTGCCGGTTACTTTTTAATTGTAAGTGATTTTATAATTGCAGGTAAAAAGTTAGGCGTGTTTGTAGGTCCGGGGCGTGGCTCTGCAGCGGGTTCTGTGGTAGCTTATTGTATCGGCATCACCAACATTGATCCTATAAAATATGGCCTGCTTTTCGAAAGATTTTTAAACCCTGAAAGAAAATCAATGCCGGATATTGATACGGATTTTGATGATGAAGGAAGACAAAAAGTTTTAGATTATGTAGTAGAAAAATATGGTAAAAGCCAGGTGGCGCAAATTATTACTTATGGCACTATGGCTGCAAAAATGAGTATTAAAGATGTTGCCCGTGTAATGGATCTTCCTTTATCAGAGAGTAATGCTTTGGCAAAACTTGTCCCTGATCGTCCGGGTACATCATTGCGAAGAGTGCTGCAGGCACCGCTTACAGGAGAAAAGTCTTTACAGGAAGAAGGTGTTGGTGGTGATGATCTTGAAAATATAAAAAAGCTAAGAGAGATTTATAAAGGAGATGACATGCAGGCAAAAGTTTTGCATGAAGCAGAAATTTTAGAAGGCTCCGTTCGTAACACCGGCATACATGCATCTGCGATTATCATTGCGCCAAAAGATCTTACCGATCTTATTCCTGTTGCGTCTTCAAAAGATTCTGAATTATGGCTTACGCAAATTGATGG
>JANXQO010000170.1 GCA_025353485.1 Chitinophagales bacterium | reverse complement strand
CATTAATAGCCGCGTATAACAATTTTATCTGTTTAAAGCTATTTTTAATACTTCTTGAAAATAGAGAACTGTTAAGGAATGTATGTCTGCATAAAGCAATTATGTCTTTTGCTTTTAATTTGCCAAGGTTATTGTTATGAACCCTATATCTATAAGCCCAAGCCTTAACACACTTTTCTCTTGTTACCCAATAATCTGAAGTTCTTAACTCACAACCTCCTGAAACTTCTTCATCAATTAACATTGTAAAATCTGTACTTAAGTGTACCGAAAATTTTTTCTTAATTAATCTAATAAAGTATTCCTGATCCTCAGCAGTTTTACCAAACCTAAATAAATACGGATCAAAACCTCCGCTATTTAAGAAAGTGACTCTATCATAAAAAGTACAGGCACTAATTGTAAAAAAGGAAGCGTGCAGATATTTTTCTTTTGATGTCAAAATAAATAAATTGCTTTTTACTCTTTTGGGTAGAACTTCTTTTATTTTTTGCTCTTTTCTTAAAAGGGTTGGCGACAATATTTTTATATTTTCATTTCCTTCTAATATTAAAATACCTTTTTCACAAAAATCTGATTGCGGTAGTACATCATCATCCAGAAATAATATAAACCTGGCAGATGAATATTTTGCTCCCAGGTTTCTTGCTGATGAAACATTAGGTTCATTCTGATAGAGATGTTCAATTCCCATTAATACAGAGTTGCCAATTTCTCTGCTTAAATATCCTTTCTCATTTTGATCTACAATTATTATTTGAATATCCGCTATGATAGTTTGTTGTTTTAAAAGATTTATCAACCGGCTAAGGCTGGCAGTTCTTTTATAAGTAGGGATGATTATTGATAATTTATACCTCATACTCTTTTTAACTCAATCATTCTTGTATAGTGATTTTCCATTTCCTTTTCAAGCTTAAAAACAATTTTATAAGTAGAATTGATTTCATCTATAAGTTGTCCGTTGGGAGTTCCTAACAAATTAAAATCTATATATTCAAAATTTTGGGTATTAGCATCAGTTAATAATTTAATCTCATTAATACGATACTTACCTTTTATTTTAAGAGATAACGATGGCATTTTCATTAACACATAAGTCTCCAACAGGGAACGGTATCTTTTTAATATATTTAAGACATTAAAACTTCCCCTTTTTTTGGTGGTTTTTTGGGGAATAAATTTTAATACAGTTGGGATATTATAAAATTCCAAATAATAAGTATATAATTGTTTAAGTGTCCATTGAGGATGTGATATCAATGTATAAGTGCCGGGTTTTTCCTGTCCTTTACAAAATTTAATAATGGCTTCTGCAACAGAACTAATAAAAACTGTATTAGTTAGTTCGTGATCGTGACCGTCAATGAAAGCAATATCATTTTGAAGAAGCTTTTCTCTGAAAGATGTGTTTACTGATTGTAAGAATCCATGAGTTTGGCCTAAGCGAAAGTTATATGCTTTTATTTTGTACTTGTTACCCATTTGCAGGCATTTTTTTTCTGCTTTTCTTTTAATATAAGAGTAAGAGCTTCGCGGAATAAAATAATTTTTAATATACTTTTCTGTAGAAGGCATCCCGTATGCCATGATGCTGCTCATATAAATGTAAACTTGATTTTCGGGCAAACTGGAAATAATCTTTTCAATTATTTCTTCAATTGATTTAGATATTGAAAATAATTCCCCGGTAGGATAAGTAAAATCAATTATCGCATTGCAATTCGCAAGTTTTTCTTTTATATCTTCTTTGTTATTAAGATCAATAAAATTTACTGTGATATCAAGAAGGTCGAAAAATATTTTACTATATGAAGAACGAATAAAACATACCACTTCAACATCAGCATACTTTTTTAAATAATACGAAACCGAACATGCTACCTGGCTACTCCCCCCTATTATTCCGATCTTCATTTATTTCCATTTTATTATATATCTGATGTATCCAACTTGTAGTAAGCACACTGGAATTACAGGATGTAAGATTGCTCTCCTGGTTATTTAGGGCATTGATGAATTCCTTCCAGCAAAGATAATAAGAATGACTTATTGTCTCCGCTCCTGCATATTTTTCGAGGTCTGAAATATTTAATACAACCTCATTATCGTTTGAAAAAATTCTAACCATTGGATCTACGGTAAGCTGACATTTTAGAATCGCATTTTCAAAATGCAATTCTAATCCATTACTTAAGTTTCTTATACTACTTATTTCGCAGGTAATGGGTACTTCACCATCAGTTGTGGTTAATACTGAATTAAATAAACTATCATAATCAATTAGTGATTTATGAATACTTTTTACATCTTTTACTGCAACATTATTGGCCGATGTTATTAATAATAGCTGATCCAACGAATGAATAGCACTTTCTAATATTACCCGACCACCTGATAGATTTGCTCCTGTAGTAAATTTATTTCCTCCCTTTAAAATAAAATACCCTTCAGTAAAATATATTTGTTTTAAGCGGCCAAAAAATTTGCCTTTAATAATATGCTGTAAAAAGGAAACAATTTTATAATACCTTCTTTGAAGCCCTATTGCAACGCTATAGGAAGGAAATAATTTACAGTAATATTCATGCTCTTCAACTTTAATTGCAAAGGGTTTTTCAACATATATGCTTTTATTATAGTCTGCACATTTTTCTATAAAAGTTTGACGGGTTCCATAGGGAATAGTTAGTAAACAAATATCTATTTCCTGAATTGCGTTTTCTAAATCATTTTCTCTTAATGCAGATACCTGAAACATTTTCGATACTAATGTACTTCGTGTAAAGCTCTTGTCATATTGCCAGCTTATTTCAATGTCGTCAATATTTTTTAAAACAGGCAAATGGCTTAACTCTACAATTGAGCCTACCCCTATTATACCTACTTTATATATTTTTTTCATTATTCATATCCCTTAAAACTTCGATAACAAATTCTGATCTGCTTTTATAATCATACTTATTATTAATGCTTCTTGTTCTTGCAGCATCTCTAATTTTATTGGCCTCAACTTGTTGAAGAGATAATAGGTAATTTATTTTTACCACAGCCTCTTTATAGTCTTTATAATAAAAAGCTTCTTTGCCTTCATCAAAAAATTGAAGATGTTCCGTAGTTCGGAGAGCTAACATAATTCCCCCAATAGCAGGCACTTCAAATGATCTCATGCCATGGGAGTTTACGTTGTGTATCCGTAACGGATTTAATTGTACCCTATATTTTCTGAGCGTAAGCCAAAGTTCGTCATCATATACCGGGGGATATAAAGTAATATTTGGATGGCTTATAAAATTGTTCCATCTACTTCCATAAATGTCAATACTAATTCCCTTTTCGGCTAATAATTTTAAGAAGAGGGCTCTATGTTTATCAGGGTTCCCTACAAAGCAAACTTTTACTATTTCATTTAAAGAAGAAGCTTTCTCATAAAGTTGCGTTGATACATCAAAACCAAACGGAAGCCAATATACAGGGATGTTATATTCATCTTCAATTCTTTTCTTAGTATCTAAATTGTAGGTAAAATGCAAATCATAAAATGATACAGAACGGGTAATATTAATATTACCACTTCCTTTGCCTGAAAAAATAAATGGGTTATCAGGATTATAATTAACAACTTTAATATCCTTTCTTTTTATCCATTTTAATGTACCGGGATAAATTTCCATTCCTTTAAAAACAAAAATAATATCAGGATGATAATTGTCTATTTTTTCTTTTAAGGCACCATTTATTTTCCTATATATTTTTTTGTATCCTAACCTAAAAATGATTTTATGTAAAATATTTTTTTGATAAAATTCATCAAAAATTTCCTGTGCCCTAAAAATATCAGCTTGCACATCAGAAAGTTGATTGAAATATTGCAGGTAATAACGTTCAATCGCATAGTTAGTTAATGCGCCTACCAATA
>JANXQO010000145.1 GCA_025353485.1 Chitinophagales bacterium | reverse complement strand
GCAGTGGCTTACTGATAAGAATCATGTTTCAGATTGATATAGGTTTCCTATAGCTCAATTACCTAAGTATAGATTTGTAGTATTCATTTTCTAAAATTATTTTATGAAACTAAAGATCTTCACAAGCATATTTTTTCTCTTCACGCTGGGTTGTTCAGGCTCAAAAATAACCTCCTCATGGAAGGCAGAAAATGAACAGCCAAAAAAATATAATAAGATAATGGTGATGGGATTAATAAGAGAAGCAGACCGTACAATACGTGAAAGAATGGAGACACATTTCGTTGGCGATCTTCACGGGCTTGGTTACAATGCTATATCATCCATGTCTGTATTTGGTCCAAGAGCTTTCAGAAGAATGACGGAAGATAGCGCCGTTAATACAATTAAAAATGTTGGTGCAGATGCTGTAATAACGATAGTGCTGCTTGATAAATCAAAAGAGCAACGTTATATACCTGCACGAAGGAATTTTTACGGGGCTGCTAATTTTAACCGCTTTGGTGGCTACTATACAACTATGTATGATCGTGTGTATACAGCAGGTTATTACGTAACAGATACACGATATTTCTGGGAAAGTAATTTATATGATATGGCCACAAAACAATTGCTGTACTCAGTACAAACTCAATCTTTTTCACCATCTTCTTCAGAAGAACTGGCACATGAATATGGAAAGATGATTGTTAACGACATGGTTAAAAAACATGTGCTGGTGCAACAGTAATACAATAAGGAATTGAATAAATAATATTAATTGAAGCTAAAAAATATCAGTAATCTTATAACCACTTATTACTTCCGGTTAATTACTATCCATAAAATTTTCAAGATTTTTTATAGCCAATTTTGTTGTTAAGAGTTTAAAATAAATGACTAATCAGTCTTCCCATTCATTATTGATCTCTTAATTTTTTTTCATACTGTAAAAAATGTGTGATTGAGAGTGCAAACGCTTATTCATTGGCAATGTATGAATCTGAAGACTGGAAGTATATCATTATTTCAGAAAGTTCACGAAATAAAAATTTCTCTTTTTTCACTTCATGAAGATCATAATAAAGTATGTCGAAAGATATCCAGATGAGAAACCAGCCTGCCGGCTCAAGCACAATGCGGATTATGGAGGATAGCAAATTGTTATTTAGTTGTAAACTTACAACAGCATTACCTATCATTAATAGTATGGCAATTATAAAAAAAAGAATACCTCTTTTTAAATTTTTATTATATTTCTGAGAATATAAATGTAAGTGGCGGGTAAAATAATTTTTAAGATTCTGGATTATTTTTAATTCTGTTTTGTTATCTCTTTTGGCCTGGGGCACCAATAATATCAGGTCATTGATCTTTTCATTTTTATTCTTCAATGAAATTCGCAATTCATTTACAAAGTCATCTGAAACTCTTCTTTTCAAATAATTTCTTGAATCAAAATCAGAATATATATCATCATAATCATCCAACCATAAACTCAGGTCTAAAGTGTACTTATTTGCAATATTCAAATTATCTAATACCTCCATTTTTTCTTTTATCAAACATAATTTATTCAGATGCAATAAACCCTGATGATAATCAACAGGCATTATGATGTTGCTCATAGCTGATTGGATTCTTTATCCAACACCTCCAATGTTTTAGCGTAAAATTCTTTTGCTTCTTCAACTGTTTTGCCAATACAAACCATCCCCAATTTTCCGTATTGAGAAAGTGCACCAATCATATGAAACATAACCCCTGTTTGTCTTGCCCCATCGTACTGTATTCCGTTACACATAGCAATATCTATAAGATCGTGCGGGGTAAGCCCTTTATATTTTTCATTTACTACATTATCAGATGCAAAATAGCTACGCTGCTGACCGTTCGGCATGATGTAAACATTTTCGTGCCACTTAAATTCCCCCCCGGTTAAAAATTGAAGCATCAGAAATGGATGAGTAGTGCCACCTTTACGAAGGTTAATTTCTATGGCATAATGTTTCCAGCCAACGGGTTGTTTTACTGAAATAAAATCTATACTAAATCTGCCCAAAACACCTTGCCTTTCTAATTCTTCTGCTATCATTTTACCCATAACTGCTATGTCAGTATTATATTCATTATTTGCCGGAAATGAAGCGCCTAAAAATACCTGGCCACATTCTCCTCCAAGTAGCTGGTCGTGTGTTGAAATTATATCTGCATCACCAATGGGATTTATCCGGCATTGTACTGATGGGGATTCTTTATTTTCTCCATTTATAAACTCTTCTGCAATGCCACCTAAGGTTTTAAATTTTTGCATGTACTGTTCATAGGTTACATCTGCTGCAACAATTTTAAGATATTGTGGTAATTTTTTCAGTATAATTTTTTGGGAATTTTCAGATTCTGCTTCCAGTTCCTTATAATAAAAAACAGCATTTCCTTCACCGGAGAAACCATCGTTCATTTTTACCACGGCCATCTGTAATGCAGGATTGTTTTTTTTTAATTGGTTTAGTGCAGCAGCAATGTCGTTTTCATTTTGCAGGTTTTCAATACCATCAGGCACAGGGATGCCAAGCTTTTTAAATATGCTGCGACTGCCGCTTTTGGTACCAAGATATAAGAGCTTAGGATCGCAACCATATATGGGAATATCTAATTTTAATGCCAGTTGCTTTTCATGATCTGTTACATTGAAACAGGCCATGTGCGTCATTTCAGGAAATTTAATAAGTTCCCTGATGCGTTTAATTAACCTTGGCCTTTCTAATATTTTTTCAGTAAGTGATTTGCGGGATGCATCATAGCAACTGAGTATGGTAAGTCTTTGCCGGGCATGATATCCTGTAATGCCCGGCAGCATATGTACATAATAATCTATAATGCTGTTATCTATTGGTACGCTGGTTACATAAATTACCTGTGTACGCGGCATACGTAACAACATCAGCATACATAACATACGTTCTTCATAATGTATAACGCCTTTTACCGTTTTAAGCATTTCACTATCAAGGGTAAGGCTCGGAATAATAACAACTGTTTTTTCAGCCAGGTCGTTTAAAAAAATTTCCCGGAAATGTTTTGTAAACCTTTGTTGCAACTTTGTAAATGCGCTTTCGGTTTCTATAGTCCGTTCTTTATAAAGAGTTTGCATATTGTGTAATAATTAATTTCAAACCCATACAATATTAATCAACTGTCTTTGGGGTAAACATGATAAATATCAGTTTATAAACTGACGGAAAACATTGTAAAGGTGTCTGCAATTTTTCAGATTTGCATTATGTGTAAATCAAAATGCAGCGGTTCCTGTAAGACTACGCTAAAAGCTAAATTCATCAATTCAGGGGAGTCATTCATGGAAATGAATAATTTATTAAATAAAATAACTGAATGTGGCGCACCTGCCGGCACAGATAAAAATCTTTTTATGAATGATGTAACAAATTTAAAAATAGAAGCCAAACAGTTGCTTGATGAAGTAAATCAATATGCTGAAATATTCCCGAATGGGAAAAGAATATCTAATTCGCCCTATGACTTTGAAAGCATCTTTGAAGAACATTCTTTTAAGCAAAAACTAAATGATCTAAAGCAAAAGATAAATGCATTGTCTTTTGAAAATATTGCTTTACAATAATTTCTTAAAATTTTAATGATATAAATCATACCGCTGCCACACGTTTCTCATTTTATTTTTTATTGCCCCACAATATTTTTGTTATAAAGCTATAAATATGATTTTACAAAATTCCAATGATGCTTTAAATACTGAAGAAAAGTTTATTCCCAAAGGTGCAATTGCATTTTTTGTTTTGTTGATACTATTATGTCTTGTTATCTGGTTTGGCATTTATTATATAATGATTAGCAGAAGTTAAAATAATTATTACCATGTTTGATAAATATGAAAAAGGTATTCTTATAAGTTCCATACTTGTTATGATGCTATTTATTTTTTCACTGGTATATTCTCTTGATAAAAAAGGCAGAAATATAACAGAATGTATTCCCTTCAATAAAACCTATCAAAAAGGCAGGGTAGAAAAAATAGACGATAGCACTTACCAGGTTTTTATGGTGGCAAAAATGTGGGCTTTTGAACCTGATAAAATATATATTCCTGTGGGAAGTACAGTGGATTTTTTTCTCACCTCACTCGATGTTGTACACGGATTTAATATTGCCCCAAAAAACGTGAATCTTATGGCGGTATTTGGTGGTGTGGGTAAATCAACCGTAAAATTTGATAACCCCGGTGTATATAAAATTGTATGTCATGAATATTGCGGAGTGGGTCATCAGTTTATGCAGGGTGAAGTAATTGTTAACTATCCTGAAAACAAATAAAATTTAGTATGGAAATCAGCAGATCGTTAAAACGAATAATTATCATCGAGCTTTTTGTACCGGTTTCATTATTAACCATTGGTATTTATCATGGGCTGATGCAAACTATTTACAGGGCAGGATTTCTACATCAGGCGGGTGCATTAAAACTTGATTATTACCAGGGATTAACATTACACGGAGTTATTAATGCAGTGGTTCTTACAACATTTTTTGCAGTTGCATTTGGGCATGCAACAATAACCCATTATTTAAAAAGAGAACCTGATATTCTTATTGCCCGGATATCAATGTGCCTAATGATTATTGGAACCTTAATGGCAGCATGGGCTATGTTATCAGGCAAGGCATCGGTATTATATACTTTCTATCCTCCTTTAAAAGCTCATCCGCTTTTTTACCTGGGCGCTGCATTACTAATAGTTGGTTCATGGTTACCCTTTTTTAACTGGGCAAAAATGTATAGGCAATGGAAAAAAGAAAATGCAGAAGTAAAAACACCTTTAGCCGTTATAGGAACTTTAGTAAACTTTACAATCTGGTTTGTTTGTACTTTGGCTGTCGCCTACGAAGTTTTAGTCTTACTAATTCCGTGGAGTATGGGATGGACTAAAACCATAGATGTTACCTTATCAAGAACATTGTTTTGGTTCTTTGGTCATGCACTCGTTTATTTCTGGCTGCTGCCGGCATACATAATGTTTTATACAATGTTGCCCAAGTTAGCCGGAGGAAAACTATATTCTGATCTGGCTGGTCGTATAGCTTTTTTTTCCTTTCTTGTTTTGTCAATTCCTGTTGGTGTTCATCATCAATTTGCAGATCCGGGGATTACGAGAGGGGTAAAAATGTTTCAGGGGCTATTAACTTTTGGTATTGCTATCCCGAGTTTTATGACGGCATTTAATTTAGCCGCTTCCTTAGAGTATGCCGGTGTGCAAAGAGGTTCCAAAGGCTTATTTGGATGGATAAAAAAATTACCTTTTTTAGATCCAAACCGGTACCTGTTTGCTTACATGATATGCGGATTGATCTTATTTATATTTGGTGGACTCACCGGTATTCCTAATGCATCTTATCAATTAAATAATGTAATCCATAACACTGCTTTTTTACCAGGTCATTTCCACATGACGGTGGCAGGCCCTGTATTTCTTGCAATTATAGGAATGAGCACTTTTCTTATATCTCAATTAAAAGGAAAGAAAATATTTTGGCCAAAGATAAATGTAGTAATACCTTATTTATGGATGATTGGGGTACTCATTTTTTCAAGTGGATTAATGTGGGGAGGTTTAATTGGTGAGCCAAGAAGAACAAATCTCGGGCTTTCATACCTTAACCCGCAGAGTCCTTTGTTTCGTCCGGACTGGGTTCCCACAACTATGCTGGCATTAGCAGGTGGTATAATTATGTTTGTTGCAGGCATGCTTTATTTCGTTGTTTTCTTTGGTACGCTGATTCGCAAAAAAACTGAAGTTGCATTATTAGACCTGCCGGAAAGTGAAACATATCATGTTGAAAAAAGAGTTCCCATATTTGATAAATTTAAACCCTGGCTTGTAATAATGGTGGTTGTGCTTTTACTGGCTTATGTACCTGCTTTGTGGGGAATAAATAATAACAATGCACCTAAAGCGCTTCCTTATAAAGTTGATAACCCGATGCCTGATACAACAAATACATTAAACAAATGATAAATAAAATTTTTTCATCCTGGAAGTTGCTGGTAGCAATTATAGTTGTTGTTCCACTGATAGCTTTTACTGCTGTTAAGTTACTGGAAGAAAATTATGGATCGTTACCGGTAATAACTTCCATCCCCGATCTAAATAATGAAGCCTATCATTTCTTTAATCAAAAGGATGAAATTAAAAAGTTCGCTGATTGGGATAATAAAATTATAGTGGTTGATTTTATCTTTACAAGATGTTCATCTATCTGCCCTAAAATGTCGAAAAGCCTCAATAAAGTAGCCATTGAATTTAAAAATTCACCTATTGTACAGCTTCTTTCTTTTACGGTAGATCCTGAACATGATTCAGCTCATAAATTATTGAACTATGCAGAAGCAATGGATCTGCCGCAACAGCACTGGGATTTTTTAACTGGCGATAAAAAAATTATTTATAAGGTTGCCAGAAAACAATTCTTACTTACTGTAACTGATGGAGATGGAGGCCCACAGGATTTTATTCACAGTGATAGGGTTGTACTGGTAGATACAAAACATAATATTCGCGGCTATTATGACGGAACAAATAATAAAGAGGTAGAACAATTAATAAATGATATTAAAAAGTTACAGCATGAAAATTAGATTTTTTTTCCTCCAGGCAATTATAATCCTATCCATAAATAATTCTTTGCTTGCAACAGATATAACGGAACAGGGTAAAAGTATTTTTAAAACAAGATGCGCTACATGCCATAAAATCGGCAGTGTTTTTACCGGCCCGGATTTAACTGATGTAGATAAACGGCGGAGTGTTGATTGGATAATTCATTTTGTGCAGTCATCACAAACAGTAATAAAAAATGGTAATAAAGATGCAACGGCATTGTTTGAAAAATTTAATAAAATACAGATGCCTGATCATCCCGATTTGAAGGAAGCAGATATAAAAAATATTGTAGAATATATTAAGGAAGAAAGCATAAATATTGCAAAAAATACTGCTCCCTTTAAAACACCTTTTATTTCGCAACCTGATTACAAACCTGTTACATCACATAATTATGTATTCATTACAGCTTATCTAATGCTTGTAATGTTGTTAGTTTGGGTATTATATTTTGCTGTTCACATTAATACAATAAAAATAAATAAAGACGACACGTTGGCAAATATTATTTTAGAAGATGCGAAAGCTGCATAGATGCCGCACTGATCAAGAATTAATTTAAAAATGAACACACTTACACAAAATGAATATCATTTAGAAGCCGAATATAAACGGTGGGAGATACTTTTGAGTTCACTAAAAAATGAAAATACATTTCTTATGCTAAAATTAAGCGAAGTACTTGATGGAAGAGTTGGTAAGGAATTTATTTTAAAAGCCGAGTATTTTCAGAATGAATTTATAGCAAAAGATGAGAATATTAAAGATATGGAAAATGATATTAAAGCCGAGCTTAAATTAATTAATAATACAAAAGATAAGCTGCCAATAAAAAATTTATTGAAACATGAAAAATTAAAAAATGAAATAAAATATTTTGAAAGAAATTTTTCAAACCTTAAAACAGAGTTTGATATAAGTATAGCAAGATGCTAATTTACCATAGATTTTAATTTTTTTTCATTCTCAATTATAATATTTCCATTTTTTATTTCTATAAGTTTTTCATTTTTAAAATCACTTAAAGTTCTTATCAGCGATTCAGTGGCAGTGCCTGCAATGTTGGCCAGGTCTTCTCTTGAAATATGAATACTGAATTTATCCTGTTCATCATTTTTATATTTTTCCTGTAAAATCAATAAGGCATCGGCCACTCTTTTTCTTAATGAATTGTAAGCCATGCTTAATAATTGGTTCTCTTTTTCCGAAACATTTTTTGCCAGCAGCTTAATAAATTTGGTAGCCACTTCCATGTTATTGTTTAGTAATAAATCAAAATCTTCTTTTGATATGATACTCAACTCACAATCTTCAAATGCCTCAGCAGATTCTTTATAAGGCGAATTTTCAATAAGTGCTGTGTATCCTAAAAAATCTCCTTCATTCAATAGGTCAATGGTTAATTCTTTACCAAGGTCTGTTGATTTGAAGGTTTTTACTTTCCCTTTCTTAATAAAAAATAATTTATTTGGATAATTACCTTCCATATAAATTACCTGCGTTTTTTTATAAACGTTTACATTGCTGTTGTCAGTAAGATCATTTAAAGCTGTAAGTCCTTTTACGTCCTGTAATAAATTATTTATTCCTTTCTCATCAGCTGTATAACTATTTTTAACTAAATCATTTTTTTTAAACCTGCTTTCAATGGCATTTAATAATTCTATATCAGTAAAAGGTTTTGTTATATAATCATCGGCGCCCATTTCCATTCCCTTTCTTAAGTCAGATCTTTCAGATTTTGCAGTAAGAAAAATAAAGGGAACACCTGACAAGACAGTGTTTTTATTTACCAGGTGAAGAACACCGTAACCATCAAGTTCAGGCATCATAACATCGCAAATTATAAGATCAGGTTTTTGTTGTAATGCAGCCTGTATGCCAAGTTTGCCATTTGCTGCAGTGGTTACTTTGTAATTTGCCAATTCAAGTATCTCTGCAGTATTATCTCTCAGTTCATCATTATCTTCAATTAATAATATTGATCTCATACATGAAAAGTTACAATAATTTCTGTTCCTTCTTCAAGTTTACTTTTTATGGTAATACTTCCATCCATCAGTTCAATGTATTTGCCAACAATATGCAGCCCTAACCCTGTTCCCTGTATGTTGGTTGCATTAGTTCCCCGGTAAAATCTTTCAAATAAATGTTTCTTGTCATCGCCTGACATTCCTATGCCTTCATCTTTTACGCAGATCTTAATTTTATTATTTTTTAGTTCACTGGTTATTCTGATGTTTGCCTTTTCTGCAGAGAATTTAATTGCATTTGATAAGAGATTAATCAATACATTTTTTAATAAAGAAGGATCTAAAAAAACATTTGCATCACCTTTGTGAGTATACAATAATTTTTGTTTTGGTTTTAAAATTCCATTCATTTCATTACATAATCCATAAATAAGTTCTTTAAGATTAAAGAGCACATTATTGGCAATTATTTTTCCATCTTCTATTTTACCAATAGATAAAAATTCATTTAAAATATTGGTAAGATTAGTTACTGTAGATTTTATTCTTTGAATATGTTTGTCTCTTTTATCCTGTTCTTCTGTTAGTGAATATTTTGAAAGCAGCGAAGCGGATGAAAGAATAGTGCTTAATGGGGTTCTGAATTCGTGAGAAGCCATGGATACAAAACGCCCCTTTAAATCACCTAATTCCTTTTCTTTGCTTAGCGCTTTTGTAAGTTCCTCTTTTGAGTTTTCCAACTCCTCAAGTGTTGCCTGTAACTGTTCAGTACGGGAAGTAACTTTACTTTCCAATTCCTGGTTTAGTCTTTCAATAGTTACATTTATTTCCGCTAACTCTCTTTGTTGTCTAAATACAGATTCTTCTATTTCTTTTCTTCTCGTAATATCACTTATAAATGCTATCCCAAAAACTTCTTCCTCTTTTTTAAAACTGCTAAGGCTGATTTCTACAGGAAACTCTTCACCATTCTTTTTTCTCCCGAAGAGATCCATTCCTAAACCCATTGGCCTGCGTTCCGGTTTCTTTACATATTTTTCACGGTCATTAGTATGATGCTTATGAAAACGGTCAGGAATAAGAACCTCTACCTTTTGCCCTAAAATTTCTTCAATGTGTGAATAGCCAAAAAGTGAAAGCAGAAAATTATTGGCGAGTTTAATTTTACCTTCTTTATTAATTACCAATATCCCAAGGGATGCATTTTGAAAAAGGGCTTCAAATAACTGGCCTTCATTTTCAGTTTGATTAGTTAAAGTAGTAGGCATTTATGGATTTTCCGGAAAGTTAATTATTCAGCTAAAGTAAGCCGTAACTATTTAATGTGAAGTAAACTTTTTATGAAATCATGGTTTTTAAATGCAAGGCATGATAAGTATCATATAGGATCATGAGAGAAAACATCTATCAAACTTTACTTTTACTTTTATTTTGTGGGTATTAAATTCTATTATAGTAACTGCATAATTGTAAAACTATTAATTTAAAACTATTTTTTATGAACCTGTTAATTTCAAAAACGCTTTCTGAGATCGTTACTGAACAATTTCAAACAGCATCTGTATTTGAAAAATATAATCTTGATTATTGCTGTAAAGGAAAACGTTCACTACAACAGGCATGTGAGGACGAAAATGTTCCCATTAATGAGATTGTGGAAGATATTCAAAACATTTATTCCCAAAAAATAAATGTGCTGAATTTTAATAGCTTTAAATTATATCAGCTATCAGAATATATTATACACACTCACCACTGCTATATAAAAAAGGAAATTCCCCTGATACTTTCTTATTTGGAAAAAGTTTGTACCAAACACGGCAACCGCCATAATGAGTTGTATAAAATATCAGAGTTGTTTGTTGATCTTACCAATGAATTAATGCATCACATGCATAACGAAGAAACAATTTTGTTTCCCCGCATAAAGCAACTGGAGCAGGATGGTTTTGAGCCAAATGCTTTTGATATAAAATATTATCAATATTTGCAATTACCTATAATTGATATGGAAGATGATGATGAGGATGCAGATATTAAAATAGCTGAAATAAGAAAATTAACCAACAACTACACACCACCGGCCGATAGCTGTACAACATTTAAAATATTGTATGCAAGCCTGCAGGCATTTGAAACTGATCTGCACCAATATGTACATTTGGAAAACAACATCCTGTTCCCTAAAGCATTAATTCTTGAAAAAGAAATACGAATGTGCAATGATAATTAATGAAGTAAATTCTGTCAGCTTTAAGTTCATCAAATATTTAGCATCTTTTACAAGTATCATATTTTATGGATAGTAGTTTTTTTGCATACCTGCAACAGCTTGAACTGATGGCTTTTTTTTCAGGTTATCCGTTAGTATATGCGCTTACAGTTTTCTTCGCAGGAAATCAGAAAGTAAAAAATAATTTTAAAAAAAGGATAGTTTCTCTCTTACCATTTGGGTATGCATTGGTGGGCACTTTGTATGCAGGATTGCAATTAAAAAAATTATACCCTGATTATTCTTTTGAAAATATAAAACTATCAACACAACATCCCTGGTTAATATTTTGGGCACTTCTTTCAATTCTTTTCTGGATACCTGCACTTGCCAAACAAAAAGTTTTTAGTTTAATCCATAGTCTTGTCTTTTTTCTCTTTTTAGTAAGAGATCTTTTTTTACAATTATCTATATCAAATATGAATGAGAGCATAGTTAAAAATGATATGAATGTTTATACAAATAGCCTTCTCCTGAACTTTGGCGCCTTTACCATTCTTGTATTGCTATCTTTTTTATTTACACTGTATAAAAAAGTATAAGATCATCCTGCAAATAAAATTTCTGTAAAATTTTTTTTTATTCCTCTTTTTCTACTCTGAGTTTTATTTTTTAAGCGTAAAGCAGTTATTGGTTACATGATATCTCTCACCTTATGTCTTGATGCTGGTCATAAAATTTCCCCTCCGGCACAAATAATTTTACATTGTTATAATTAAATACTTAATCATTTTAAAATACATTTTATGAAATTGCTTAGCAACAAAACACTGATGATTCTCCTTGTACTTATCAGTGGCTATGGGTACATTGCCGGTTGCACCCATAAAGGTGATCTTCTTCTTCCTGTTCCTACATCTACCGGCATAATAATTACCCGTGGAGTAAATTTTCATCTTCCGGGGAATATGACAGCAGGAGATTCTTCTCAATGGAAATTAGATAAAGCTCACTCCAGTGTATTGTGGTCAACCAATTATGTAGGGGCAGCGGGATTACTTACCGGTCGGTTTAATCAATTTGGAATACATGAAGTAATTTCTGCAAAAATGATATATTATGCTGCAACCGGGCAGGCATTAAAAGATACTTCATGGGCATTTTATGAAAATGATCCATCAAAAAGTTATCTAAACGGATACGTTCAAATCAATACTTCCAATACCGGTGAGCCTGGCCGTGACACTGGTTGTAATATTGGTACGCTGGGTACTATCAAAGTTATTCCCGGTACGCAGAATCTTTCAGATTCCAATCTTGCTAAAATCAAATCAACCAAAATTGAATTTGATCCACTAAGCAATGATTATTTTGTAACATTCAATCTTACATGGAAGGGTAAATTAACTGCACCTCTTACAAAATCAATTGTTGGCAGATTAAAATATATTCCAAAAGCGTATGTATCTAATTATGCTGTATTTGGTTTGCAATTAAAGTTTCAGTTAAACTGCAGAGATTTTGGAATTGCAAGCACAAGTGTATCAGATAAAATTGATATAGAGTGCAACATGAACTTTAATAATAAGTAATCCAAAATATAATTACAATGAAACGACTAATGATATATACAGGCCTCCTTCTTATGATGGGGTTTGGTTTAACGGGCTGTTACAAAGATGTTATCCTTCCGGATGTTGCAGTAGATATTGATGCTCCACCACAGGCTATAAGTTTTAAAACTGATATTGCGCCAATGGTGAATACCAAATGTGCTTTATCCGGATGCCATGTTTCTGGAGCTCACAAACCTTACATGGCTACACCTGGCTCTTACGAGCAAATTGTAAATGGTGGTTATGTAAACACGCTAATTCCTAAACAAAGTATTTTATATAAAGAGATTAATGGCGATATGAAAGAAAATATTCCGTCTGCTGCAGATAGGCAAAAAATATATGACTGGATAAGAAATGGTGCACCCAATAATTAAGAGATCTTAAAAAATAATAAAATGAAACTCAAAATAAATATTTCAAAACGCTGGCTCACTTTACCCGTATCGGTTGTAAGCATGCTGATCTTCCAGGCAAATCTTTATGCGCAGGATAGTACAGCGGTAACTACAAAAGATAGCACTGCAGTAACAGCTACAGAAGAAATAACTCCTCCAACAAAAGCTAAAACTAAACAGGTAAAACGTAGTTTTCAAAGTATCTGGATCATAGATAATCAAACGGTGATGGTACCCATAAAAGGAACATTTGAAATGGATATCATGCACCGCTTTGGAACAATTAAAAAAGGTTATGAAGACCTGGGAGGATTTTTTGCTCCCTCTAACATCCGCCTTGGTGTTACTTATGCACCGGTAAATAGATTAAATCTTGGTTTTGGTATCACAAAGAGCAGCATGCTTTGGGATGTGAATGCAAAGTATGCACTCATGGTGCAGGAGAAAGGGAAGTATCCCGTTAGTATTTCTTATTATGGTGATATGGCATATTCCACATTAAGAGATCCGGATAAAACTATTTTTAAATACGCATCACAAAGAATATCTTTTTTCAACCAGATCATCATAGCAAGAAAGATCACTGATAAACTTTCTATACAGGTTGCTCCAAATGTCTCTCATCAGAATGCAGTAAATGGTTATTACACAAAAAATGACAGCACAGGAAAGGTGATATTTAAGACAATGAAATTTGATCATTTTGCAATCTCTTTTTCGGGAAGATATAAATTAACCAATGTCACTTCGTTTATGATAAATTATGATCAGCCTATAACCGTACATGCTACAAATAATCCTAATCCTAATTTAGCATTTGGCTTTGAATTTAATTCAAGCGGTCACTCGTTCCAATTGTTTATGGGTAATTATTCTTTGCTTAGTCCGCAACGAAATAATCTTTATAATACTAACAGCCCTTTTCCTTACACCCAGGCAGATGGCACAAAAATGAAAGGTGGAAATTTTCTTATTGGCTTTAATATTACAAGATTATGGAACTGGTAAGATGAACTGATGTCTCTTTAGATACAGCCCCGGAGTAACGATCCGGGACTTTATGTTTCTATCCATAAAATGAAAAATAAAAAATAATTGAAAAATGAAATTGCAATCTTTCCCTTGCTTTTTATCTGCATTAGTAATTCTATCCTGTTCTGGTTCTCCAACGCAAAATAAGATTGTCCAAAATAATAGTGAAAATAAAAACGCACCAAAAGAAAAACCGGCAAGCACCTATTCCGACACTTTAAAGATCAATTCATCTTCTGCTGTTTTTTATTATCCGGATTCACTACAACTTGAAAAAATAAAATCACTTACCGGTGCAAGAGTTTATGAAGGCAGTATGCATGAATATTTTTTTCTAAGGAGAAATGCACATTTTGTAATTAAAAAAAATATGCCGCAACTAAAAATTATCGAAGCAAAAAATGTGAGATATCTTCTTTTTATAAATGCTGATAAAAGCGAGAATTGTATTGACCTTGATAAAAAGAATGATCCTTATGGATTATTTCTGTTCGACATGAAAACTACTCCGCAATTAGCGGATATGGCGAACATAGATACTGAACTCGGTTTTTATTTTTCTAAATAATTATTGACGCTATCCAGGGAGTATAATAAATAATACTGAATTATCATTATTGGCTTGTATGATTAAAATCATGTAATAAAGGCACAAACATCATTTTCAATTTTTTCACTGCAAAGTACCTTTACTATTGAAAAAATCAACAACATCCTTAAAAAAAATATAATGAAAACAAAATCACTAATAACAATAGCTTTTTTATTTGTTGGCTCCTTAATCTTCACTATAATCACCGGCTTTCAGGATAAAAAACCATGGCTGGCTCCCGATAAATATTTAAAGATGGCTAATGCCGTTGCAACTAATACCGGATCAGTTAAAGAAGGGAAAGATTTATGGGTAACCCACTGCCAGTCATGCCACGGTAAGTCAGGTAAAGGTGATGGAACTAAAGCATCACAATTAAAAACTGAACCCGGCAACTTTTCTTTACCGGCTACTCAAAAACAGCCTGATGGATCTTTGTTCTATAAAATAGTAGAAGGAAGAAATGATATGCCCGGTTTTAAGAAAAAAATTCCTGATGCAGAAGATGTATGGAACCTTGTAAATTATATAAGAACACTTAAAAGCTAATGATTAATCTCCGTTTATCCTTTACATGACTGATAAAACCCGGTACCAGGTTGGGGCCGGGTTTATTTTAGAAATATCTTTTTCAAGTCGCAAACAAAAAAAATGAACAACAAAAACAAAATACAAACCCGCAAAAGATTTATTGGATTAGGCATTTCTACTGCAGCGTTATTTACAGCTTTTAGATTTTTTATTCCTGAAAAAAAGAAAAAACAAGAGACCATAAAAATGCTCACCCGTGATGGTGTACTTGTAGAAGTAAGGGCAGATAAGGTTTTTACCGGCAGCAGCAGAAAAATAAATAATGAACAGTTGAAAAACTGGGTAAAGAAAAAACAAAGTTAAACACCGGCGTAATTTAAAAATAGTATGGAAAATAATAGTACATCACGAAGGAAGTTTCTTACCGCAGGCATCCTTGCCGGTGTCGCAACAGGTTGTTCTTCAAAAAATCCTTTTGATAATTATGCAGGTGATGATGTAAAACCTACAGGTGAAACAGTAAAACTGTTAGCAGTAGATGGAACGATCATCGAAATGGATAAGGCATTTTTAAAACCCGTTCCTGATTTGCCTGTTGTATCAAACGATGAAGCAAGAAGAGGAATGCCGGGTAAAAAATTTGTAATGGTCATTGACCTTTCCCGTTGTAAGAATTTAAAAAAATGTCAATCTGCCTGCAATCATGCACACCAGGTACATCCCGGGCAAAACTGGATCAAAGTTCTTGAAATGCAGGATGGTGGCCACACCGCACCGTACTGGGAACCCACTACCTGCATGCACTGTGATGAGCCGCCGTGTGTAAAAGTTTGTCCCGTAGATGCAACCTTTAAACGCCAGGATGGAATTGTATTAATAGATAGTGACCGCTGCATCGGCTGTCGCTTTTGTATGGCCGCTTGCCCCTATTCCACAAGAGTTTTTAATTGGGAAGAACCAGTGCCAACCATTGAAACAAAAGCAGGGAATCCGGAACATCACGTAGATGTTCTGGCTGGCCAGCCTTACTCATGTGAAACAAGCTTACCTCAAAAAAAAGGTACTGTTGGTAAATGTGATTTTTGCCCGGACATGACAAGAAAAGGTGAGTTACCTCATTGTGTATCTGCCTGCCCCAATGGTGTTTTCATGTTTGGTGATGAGAATGAAGATTCAGTAAGCAACGGCGCAGAAACATTTCGTTTCAGCGATCTTATAAAAGACAAAGCCGGTTACAGATTGATGGAAGACCTTGGTACAAAGCCAAGAGTATATTACCTGCCGCCGGTAAACCGCAGTTTCCCTTTTGAATCAGGACTGGAAAACCAGAGTGCTGAAGATAAAAAGATGAACTCAAAATAAAAATCAGTGGAAAAAATAATTTCAGAAAAAAAAGAAAAATTTATTGCGAAGCTTACTGCCCAAAGATTGCTTCTTAATAATTCTACTACAATACCAGGAGAACAAATTATTAAAGATCTTCTTCCGCAGAAATTTGGTAAACGGGGAATGATATGGACCGCCATTCTTGTAATGATCGCACTGGTAGGGGCTTTTGCTTATTACCGCCAGTTAAGGTATGGATTGATTGTAACCAACATGAGGGATTATGTTTCATGGGGAATTTATATTTCCAATTTCGTTTTTTTTGTGGCTATCAGTTTGGTTGGATCTCTAATCACCGCTATTCTGCGGCTTGCCAATGTTCATTGGGCTACGCCGCTTACACGAATAGCAGAGATCATTGCTGTTTCAGCAATCGTTTTTGCATCCCTGATAATTATTGTTGATATGGGCCGCCCTGAACGTTTTATGAATTTATTATTACATGGCCGTCTTCAGTCACCCATCATCTGGGATGTAATTGTTATATGCACTTATTTTTTTATCAGTTTATTGTTATTGTATTTCCCATTACTTCCCGATCTTAAAATTCTTATCAGTTTAAAAGAAAAAACCAGCAAAGCATTATACAAACTATATCGTTTCCAGGGTTCTTTCTGGAAAGGAACGAAAGAACAATTTCGCATTTCAGAAAAGTCAATAAATATTCTTTGTATAACTATCATCCCTGTTGCTTTCTGCATTCATACCGTTACTTCATGGTTATTTGCAACAACGTATCGCCCCGGTTGGGATAGTACCAACTTTGGCGCTTATTTTATTTCAGGTGCATTCCTTGTTGGCGCCGGAGCTGTTGTTGTTGCCATGTATGTTTTTCGCCGGGCATATCGCCTGGAAAAATATATTACTGAATTACATTTTGAAAAAATGGGAAGAATAGTTGTGTTGCTTGCTCTTATCTATCTCTATTTTAATATTAATGAATATTTAGTTCCTGCTTTTAAAATGAAGAAGCCTGAAGAAGCTCATCTCTCTGAATTATTTTCAGGTGAATATGCGCCATTGTTTTGGTTTGCTATTATGATAGGTATGATCATACCAAGTATTATTCTTGTTTTTAAAAAAGGGCGAAAACCTCTGCCCATGTTCATCGCAGGTATAATGGTTGTTGTAGGGGCATGGTTTAAACGTTACTTAATTGTAACACCAACATTGCTTCATCCATTTTTACCAATGAATAATGTGCCTACAGGTTATCATCATTATTTTCCCAGTTGGGAGGAGTGGGCAATTGCCATGGGCTCGCTGGCAGGGGCTTTACTAATCATTACTTTTTTTGCCAGGATATATCCGATCATTCCCATTCACGAAACAATTACAGAAAATGAAACAGCTCCTGATAATTAAAATTAAATTTCATCTTATACTTTTATTTTTAGCAGTAGCATCCTGTGTGTTTGCACAAGATTCAACTGTTAATTTACCATCGGTTAACATCAGGTATTTTGTAAAAGATAACAATCTACAATACGTGATCCTTCAATCAAGAATTAAGGAAGGAAGAAAATTTAATCCTTTGCCAAAACGTGAAGTTCAGCTTTATCTTGACAGTGCCGATAACACAAATCTTATCGCAAAAATAATTACTGATGAAAGGGGAGAAGCAGAGTGTACGCTGCAACCTTTTTTAAAAGATAAATGGAACAGCAGCAACAAACACAGTTTTATTGCAGTTCTAAAAGGAGAAAAAGGAGAAGAAGAAATAACAACAACATTGGAAATTACCAAAGCAAAAATTGAAATAGATACATTCAACACTGATGGAACACGTTCAGTAAATGTGAAAGTGATGTATTTTGAAAACAATGAATGGTTGCCTGCAAAAGATGTAGAAATGAAAGTTGGTATCAACCGTTCAGGCGCTGTTCTATCAGCCGGTGATGAAGCAACCTATACAACAGATTCAACAGGGAGTGCAAATGTTGAACTTAAAAAATTAAATCTTCCCGGCGATAAGGCTGGTAACTTTATGCTGGTTGCTAAAGTTGAAGACAATGAGCAATATGGAAATTTAATAATAGAAAAAACTGTGCCGTGGGGAATAGCCACAAAGATTGATAATAGTTTTTTTAATCAGCGAACATTATGGTCTACCCGGTTCAGAACGCCGTGGTGGCTGCTTTTTATGGCTTATTCTATTGTAATTGCTGTATGGGGAACAATCATTTACCTGGTACTGCAAATAGTAAAAATAAAAAAACTGGGCGTTGCTGTATAATTTAATTACTCATTACAAAATCAATGGATAATTCTATATTATCACTGCTGAAAAAATATGATGTTCCAACACCGCGATACACCAGTTATCCCACTGTTCCCTATTGGGATTTTTCTTCTATTGATCAAAGCAAATGGAAGCAATCAGTTATCAATACTTTCAATTCAGAAAAGGGAGAACTGTGCATTTATATTCATTTGCCTTTTTGCGAAAACCTCTGCACGTTTTGTGCCTGCAATAAACGCATCACAAAAAATCATACGGTTGAAGATCCATACATCCGCTCAGTTTTAAAAGAGTGGCAAATATATCGTGCGTTTTTACCTTCTCTCCCTGTAATAAAAGAAATTCACCTGGGAGGTGGAACGCCAACTTTTTTCAGTCCGGATAATCTTACTTATTTAATTAATGGAATTACTGCTGATGCAATTGTTAGCGATGATTATGAATTTAGTATTGAAGTGCACCCTAATTATACAACCGAAGAGCATCTTAAAAAACTTTCAGAAATTGGGTTTAACAGGATAAGCATTGGTGTACAGGATTTTGATCCTAAAATACAATTTGTAATTAACAGGATACAGTCGTTTGAAAAAACACAGGAAGTAGTTGAGTGGGCAAGAAAATATAATTACAGCAGCATTAATATTGATCTGATTTATGGACTTCCGCATCAAACCGTAAATAGTGTTTTGCATACCATCAGTCTTATTAAAATTCTTATGCCAGACCGGATTGCATTTTATTCATACGCACATGTTCCCTGGAAAAGCAAAGCCCAGCGCAGATATACCGAAGATGACCTTCCGGCTGCATCTGAAAAATGGGAGATATACAGTACAGGCAAAAGCCTGCTTGAGGAGGCGGGTTATAAAAGTATAGGCATGGATCATTTTGCAATGCCCAATGATAAATTATTTATTGCAGAAGCGAATGGCAACCTGCACCGCAATTTTATGGGCTATACTACTACCAAATCAAAACTGATAATAGCATTGGGAATGTCAGCAATAAGTGCTACGCAAAATGCTTTTGTACAAAATGAAAAAGTGGTAGAAGCCTACGAAAATAAAATTGAACTTGGAATTTTACCATTAGAAAATGGACATTTACTCGATGAAGAAAATATTATAATACAAAATCACATTCATGAATTAATGTGTTTGAATAAAACAACAGTGAATACAAAACCACTAGATCCCGATTTTTTAATATCGGCTTTTTCAAAACTCAAAATTTTAGAAGAAGATGATTTGATAAAAATGGATGGCGATACAATCATAGTTACCGCTAAGGGTAAATTATTTATACGAAATATTTGTTCCGCTATTGATGCACAGCTTTACAAAAAACAAATTAGTACGCAAACCTTCAGCAAAGCCATTTGATGGGGTGTAAAAAGAGAAGCAAAAAGTAAAATTCTAAAGGTTATTCGGTTGGGTAACTTTTTTTATTGAACCAATCATATCCTCGTTTCAAACTAAGAACTGAATGCGAAGTCTCTACGTCTTTGCGAGGAGGAACGACGAAGCAATCTTATATTACTCTATAAATCCTGAATATCTTCCCACAAATCTCTCCATGTTGGATTTATACTTTTTATAAGTGCTTCCTTGTCTTTCCTGCTGCCACCTTTAATTTGTTTTTCCCTTTCAATTGCTTCTTCGATTCGAGGTAATATTTCATACCAAACTATTTTGTTGCAATTATATTTTGCTGTAAAACTTTCAGGATAAAATTTTGTTTTGTGTTCCCAAATTCTTGCTCTTAGCTCTGTAGTTACACCGGTATATAAAACTTTATTGTATTGATTGGTTATAATATATACACAGCCTCCATGTTTCATTTTAGTTTATTGTATGGCAAATGTATTATAAGATTGCTTCGTCGTCGTGCCTCCTCCTCGCAAAGACGTTACTTCCCTTCTACAATCGCGATTTCCACACCGGCCAGGAAATAAAAAAATCCAATTCTATTCATGAGGTTTTTTATTTTACTCTGTCTTCAATTATTTTAATTTCTTCCGGGGTAAGGTTGTAGAGTTTGTAAACTAACTGATCAATTTCATTTTCTAATGGTGATGTATCTGCATTTAGATTTTCTTTTTTAACTGAGAGAATTTGATTTGCTAAATCAATGAAAGGTTGCTGTTCTTCAAAGCTATTTGATAGATATAAAACACTCAGTAATATTTTTTTAAAGATCAACCATCATGTAATTTATTTTTCTTAACTCCCAGATTCAAAAGCAATATTCCACCAAACATAAAAATAGCAGCACCCAACAACAACTCATTTATATAAGGAACGGTTATGTAATTCATGTAAGAAAGACCTTGTATCATTAAAAATATTTCATTTAAAATAATACCTGATGCAAAAATCAGGATACCTGTATTCCCGGCTTTTCCGGTAATAATAAATTTGTTCATATTGCAATAGCCAATGATAAAAAGAGAAATTACTCCCAGGAACATCAAATGTAAATACCCGATAACTACCGGTCTGAAACCAAATGCCAGCCTGCTTAAAAAGGGAATGGTAGAACCTAACTGTAAAAGTAATTTTATAGATAATGCTGTTGCAGGTAAAATAAACAGCCACTTTGTTTTACACGGAAGATGTTGAAATACTGCCGGCTTATTGTAAACGATTGCTTTTACTATAAGTATCCAGCCAAGCAGTTGTGCAGCCGCTGCTAAAACCACAACTATATAAACCCATGCAGGAATAGGAAGCCATAAAGCCGACAAAAAATAAGCAGGAATACAAGCTAATGCAAAGAGCCAAAAAATATTTTTTTGTAATGAAAGAGCTATGTTGAATTTAAGTTGTTCATTTAGCAAACCCATGCAAGCAAAGAAAAACCACCCGTTATATTGAAAATGAAGAAAATAATAAGTGCTTGCCAAAAACCAATTTGGATGCTGAATCTTATTGGCCATCATATAAGATAGAAAAAAAGCACCGAAAGATGAGATCACATTAAATACAAGTGCAGCTTTAAACCAATAGCTGCTTACACTTTTTTCTTTTATCTTATTAAGATCTTTCCAGAAAATAAAAGCAAACGCATACGAAACAAAAATTGACAGGGTTGAAAAAGTAATGGAAACAATACCATACCCTTCCCATGGAAATGAAAATAACATCCCGTATGCCGCAATTAAATTAGCCAGCAACAGCCATTTATATTTTTTAAAAATATTTTCTGCAGAATGTTTTGCCAGGTAAGCAATCATCAGCGTAATTAAAGCCTGTGTTATCCAGCCTGTAAATGCAAAATGAGAATGAGCATGTAAAAAATTCTTTTGCTCAATAAAAGGAAGAGAGTATGCAATCTTGTACCGCATTATTACACCAAGCAATGCAACAATAAGTAAATTAATAAAGGAGATCTTTATCCATTTTTGTATGGTAATATTATTCTCTGATGGCGGCATGTAATAATTGTATTATCCCTGTGTAAGTAAACATAAGCTATCTTCTTTTGCCTCTACGGAATGAATTATGTTTATCGGTATCTCAATTTCATCAAACTTTGTAATTCAATTTCTGTTTCGTGTTGTTTATAAATTACGGTACCCGATATAACTGTAAGTTTTGAAGAAACATGCGCCAGGTGATCTTTGAGTTTCATCCCACTTTTAAAACCAATAATCAAAACTTTAAAATCAGCTCCTTTGTAAAGTGGCTTTGCTACAGGGTGATCAGATTTTTCAAGTTGTGTAAGAATTTGTTTTATTGTCATTGTCTTACAAATTTGTTGCAAAGGAAACAAAATAAATCAGGCATCAGGGATTTCAATTATCGCACGGGTTTCCTGCAACCTATAAATTCTGCTCTTTGCACTCTCATGCATATCTGCCATTTTATATTACTAATAAGATGCAATAATAAAATCGGGGTATAGTTATTGGGTAAAGATCATTATCTTCTATGATTTTCGTCATACCTGATTTTTTTTATCATAGTATTTTTGCACAGTAATAATTTAAACTTTCATATATGAAAAAATTAATGCTCGTAAGTGTTGTCGCAATTATTATGTATGCGTGTAACAGCAATGGTTCTAATGAATCCAAGCAAACAACAACTGCTGTTCCGGATTCAAATGGAGAAAAAATTCCTACGCCGGGTGGGGATGCTCCGGCTTATGATCCCAATCGGGGTGCGGGAAAATTTTCCCATGTTGACATCGGAAATAAATTAGATGTAACACTTGCTGCAGGGGGAGAAAAAATATATGGAGTAAAATGCGCCGGTTGCCACAAACTTACTGATGAAAAATTAGTTGGCCCGGGATGGCAGGGTGTTTCAGCAAGGCATAAGCCTGAATGGATAATGAACTTTATCACCAACACAGATGAAATGCTGAATAAAGATCCAAAGGTTCAGGCACTCCTTGAGATTTGTTTAGTACGTATGCCCAATCAAAGTCTTGCAGATAATGATGCCAGGCAGCTTTTGGAATTTATGCGTAAAAATGATGGTATTAAATAATTTTCTTCTAATAAATACTTTATGAAAAATTTTAAATTGAATGCGTTAGCAATTGTATCCTTATTCGTTTTATTCTCTTTAAACAGTTGTAAGCCCAATAATGCCGGTAATGCTGTTAATGGTGATGCGGCAACAAGGGTGTATGTACCACCGGGAAAGTATGATGAATTGTACAATTTTGTTTCCGGTGGTTTCAGCGGACAGGTAAGTGTTTATGGCATTCCATCGGGGCGCCTGCTTCGGGTAATACCGGTGTTTTCAGTTAACCCAGAAAATGGATGGGGTTACAGTGAAGAAACAAAACCTATGTTGAATACTTCACATGGCGAAATCCCCTGGGATGACCAGCACCACCTTGATCTGTCACAAACCAATGGCGAAATTGACGGACGCTGGTTATTTGCAAATGCCAATAATACACCACGGATTGCACGCATTGATCTTAAAACTTTTCGTACCGCAGAAATTATTGAAATTCCCAATAGCGCCGGTAATCATTCTTCTCCTTTTATTACAGAAAATACAGAGTATGTAGTAGCGGGTACCCGTTTTAGTGTGCCGATGGATAACTCAAATGGAGATGTTCCTATCAACACATATAAACAAAATTTTAAAGGCACATTAAGTTTTATAAGTGTGGCTCCTGCAGATGGCAATATGAAAATTGCTTTCCAGATATTATTGCCGGGGATGAATTTTGATTTGAGTCATTCAGGCAAAGGACCAAGTCATGATTGGTTCTTCTTCAGCTGTTACAATTCTGAACAGGCTAATACATTGCTCGAAGTAAATGCATCACAACGTGATAAAGATTTTATCCTGGCTATTAACTGGAAAAAAGCCGAAGAGTATTTGAAACAGGGCAAAGGACAAAAGCAGCAGGTAAAATACGCACACAATAAATATGATGATAAAACGCATTCTGCAACATCAGTAATAGAAACAGAAACAATAATGCTGGATGCAAAAGATTTGCCCGGAATGGTATACATGATCCCTTGCCCCAAATCTCCGCATGGCTGTGATGTTGACCCCACAGGAGAATATATTGTAGGAAGCGGAAAGCTTGCTGCATTGATTCCTGTTTTTTCTTTTACAAAAATTCAACAGGCGATTGCCAATAAAACTTTTGATGGTGATTATTCGGGTATCCCTGTTATAAAATATGAGGCTGCTTTGTATGGAGAAGTTAAAAAGCCTGGCCTTGGGCCTTTGCACACAGAGTTTGATGGCAAAGGAAATGCGTACACCACTTTTTTTGTTTCTTCTGAAATTGTGAAATGGAGTATCAAAGATTTAAAAGTACTTGACAGGCAACCAACTTATTATTCACCCGGCCATTTATGTATCCCCGGTGGTGATACAAAAAAACCTTATGGAAAATATTTAATTGCTTATAATAAAATTACTAAAGACAGGTATTTGCCTACCGGCCCTGAACTTGCACAGGCGGCGCAGTTGTTTGATATCAGCGGAGATAAAATGAAACTCCTCCTGGATTATCCAACTATTGGTGAGCCCCATTATGCACAGGCAGTTCCGGCAGAACTCATTTCAAAAAATTCTTTAAAAATATTTAAGATAGAAGAAAATAAAAACCCGGGAGTTTCTATGGGAGAAAAAGCAACCAAAGTAGTGCGTGAAGGTAACAAGGTACATGTGTATGCCACTACTATCCGCTCACACTTTTCTCCTGATAATATTGAAGGAGTAAGATTAGGTGATGAAGTATATTTTCATGTTACCAATCTTGAGCAGGATTGGGATGTTCCACATGGTTTTGCAGTAAAAGGAAATAATAATGGGGAATTACTGATAATGCCCGGTGAAACACAAACCTTAAAATGGGTTCCGGACAGGGTAGGAATTTTTCCTTTTTATTGTACCGATTTTTGCAGTGCCCTGCACCAGGAAATGCAAGGCTACATAAGGGTTTCCGCCCCCGGATCCAATGTGCCGATTTCTTTTAGCCTCGGTAAAAATTCAGTCCCTTCAGATTCGTTAGGGAAGAAATAGAAACCATAAAACAACTATATTATGAAAACTATAATAGTACTGCTGTTCGTTTCAATATTCCTGGTTAACAGCTCATGTAACAACAGTTCAACTACACAGGATGAACAAGTATCTTCGGGTGAAAAAACTTCAGTACCGGGAGGTCAGGAAAATGTAAACGATACTACATCGCAAAAGGATGTGGTAAAAGTTGCTGTAGGATCAAAAGATCATACAACATTAGTGGCTGCTTTAAAGCAGGCTGATCTTGTAACTTCTCTTTCCAATGCCGGGCCCTTTACTGTATTTGCGCCTACCAATGCAGCATTTGATGCACTGCCAAAAGGAACAGTAGATGATTTAATGAAGCCTGAAAAAAAAGAAGACCTCCAAAACATTTTGCAGTATCATGTATTACTGTCTGCCATCAAAGCAGAAAGTTTTCAGGATGGGCAAACACTTAGTATGGTTAATGGTGATAATATTACAGTGAGTGTTAAGGATGGCAAAGTAACACTAAACAATAATGTTCATATCATAGCCTCTGTACAGGCTTCTAATGGTATAGTGCATATCGTTGATGGCGTATTGCTTCCGCCTGCAAAAAAATAACCGGTGAAGTAAATGCAGAATGTAAATTTTATTTTGGTGCGAATAAATCCTATAAACAAATTATTATAACCTGGTGGCGGAGTTAATTTGTAAATGATATAATAAGACCCAGAGGGTCGAAATATTAGTAGAAAAAATAACATTAAACGTTTTAATTTAGCTCCGTAGGAGTGTTATGTATAATATATCGCTCCTACGGAGTTCTAAAAACACAATGGAATATATTTTCTACTAATATTTCGCCTCTATGAGGCTATAGACTTTAACTCCGCCAACGAATTATTATAGTTTTAATTCGCACTTTTTTATTAAATTAATTCTAAGTGTATGAAAAATGTCCTTTTGATTAATTGGATTAGGATTCTGCTAATCATAAGTGGTTTGTTACTGCTTATAGTATTGTTTGTACCACTATGGCAAATTCAGTTAAGTGCACCGCAATATCCTGAAGGGCTTGTACTAAAACTTTATCCCAATAAAATTGCCGGTAGTGTTGATATTATTAATGGCCTCAATCATTACATTGGTATGAAATCGCTGCACACAAAAGATTTTGTGGAGTTTACTATACTGCCTTTTATTATTGTGTTTTTTGCTCTCTGTTGTTTTGCAGTTGCATTGCTTAACAGAAAAAAATGGCTGATAGTTCTTACTTTATTATTTGTACTTTTTGGTGTTGTGGCAATGGCAGATTTTTGGAGATGGGAATATAATTACGGGCACGACCTTAACCCCGAAGCGGCCATACAAATTCCCGGAATGGCTTACCAGCCACCACTTATAGGCTACAAGCAACTTCTAAATTTTGGCGCTTACTCCATACCGGATATGGGAGGTTTTATTTTTGTTGCCATAGGTTTGATTTTACTTTTTGCCACGATCATGCAAATAATAAATTCACGAAAAAATAAAACTTCCCGGGGCGCTAATAAAAAAGGAGTTGCAATAGCTGTTACATTTCTTCTTATATTTTCCGGTTCCTGCAATACCGGACCGCAACCCATTAAAATTGGGGTAGATGCCTGCAGCTTTTGTAAAATGACAATTTCTGATAACAGGTTTGGTGGTGAAATAATTACGAAAAAAGGGAAGACATATAAGTTTGATGATATTCATTGCCTTATTGCTTTTAAAAAATCCAATGCAGTAAACGGGGAAGATATAGACCATATTTATTTTGTAAAATTTGATGGCACACACGATCTTATTGAAGCATCTAAAGCATATCTTTTTAAAAGCGATGAATTGCATACACCAATGGCAGGCAACATCGCAGCATTTGAAAATGAACAATCATTAAATAATACTGCACAAAAATTTAAAGGCACTGCAATCAGTTGGAATGATGTAGTGAAATAGATCATGCAAAAAAAATCTATCATAATTTTTATCTTTATCATTTGCCTGCTAACACAAACAGTCTTTTGTAAAACTATTATAGTTAGCAAATCAAAAAATATTTCTACAATTCACCAGGCATTGGCGCTTGCTGCAAATGGCGATACAGTTTTAGTGAATGCCGGAAT
>JANXQO010000109.1 GCA_025353485.1 Chitinophagales bacterium | reverse complement strand
TCTCCATATTGTTTATATGACTAATAAACTTTGATAACTCCTTACCAATCTCAATCAATTCATTGTTGCCCGTGCTTCTACCTGTTGCATCATATCCAATGTCTTCTGCTATCGCCATAAAAATAGAGTAGTCGTCAAGTGCCTGTTGTTTGGCCGCAAAATATTTTTCAGTCATTTCTTCTTTCAACAAATTCACTTTATCAGTAAATGCTGCCTGCAACTTTCCTTTATCATCTTTAATGAGTTCGCCAATTTCTTTTTTGCCTGCCTTGACCTCACCCCGGCCCTCTTCAAAGGAGAGGGAGCGTTTAGCATCCTCTTCTAATTTTTTGATTGCAACATTTTTTTCTTTCTCCCACTTCTCAACTGTTGCTAAAAATTTGTTGCCGGTTTTTAATTGCTCTTGCAGCTTTATTTTTTGTGCTGATATTTTTTCAGAAAATTTTGTTTTGTGCTTACGCAAAAAGAGAACAGAACTTTTAACACCTGCACCAGTTGAAGTGAAAGCTGTTTGCGGCATTGATACCACTGCAACGATGCGATACAGTTCTTCCAGATTGTCTCTGACATATTGCAAACTGCTGTTGGTTAAAATTCCGTCAGGAATTACAATCGCCAAATAGCCATATTCAACTAAAAATTTATGACACTGTTCTAAAAATAAAATCTCTGTGCTTTGACTGTCTCTGATTGATTGCCTGCCATTTGCGTTTGTGCTTAACCAGTCTAAATCTTTTTTGCCCAAACTATATTGATTGATATATGCTTTTTCAGTTTGCTTAATGATGCTGCCGAAAGGTGGATTGGTAATAATAAAATCAAATGTTCCGTAGATAAATTCTTTGTTCTTTGATTTAGCCTGTAACTCTTGATCGCTCAAAAGTCCATCTGCAGCAATTACATTGGTGTGTCCATCATCATGAATAATCATATTCATTTTAGCGGTTCGTGCTATCTGATCGTTTATTTCAATGCCGAAAAGATTTTTTTCTGCAAAGTCATGCCAATGGCGGAAATGGTCTTTTTCTTCTTTGTCTTTATCATAGAACTCTGTGGCCTGCTCTCTCACTTTATCTAATGCATACAAGAGAAAGCCTCCACTGCCGCAACTCGTATCTAATACTCTTTTTGAATTGTCAATTGGCAAACTATCAACGATAAATTTTACTATGGGTCGTGGTGTAAAATATTGTCCGAAGTCTCCCCGAAAATAACTTCCCATAAAAGTTTCAAAAGCTTTGCCTTTGCTGTCAAGATCAGTTTTATTGAGGTTAATCCGTTGCAGATATTTTACGATAGTCTGTGTTTCATCGGCTGTAAGGTTAATGTCTTCTTTAAAAACTTCAGGGTCTTTCTTTCTGCCTTGTGAGTAAAGTCCTTTTACTCTTATTAAAAGTTCTTCGACTGATTCATCTTTAAAAATTTGAAAGTCGTAAGGGTCGCCTGTCTTTCTTGGATGCTTCTCATCCCAAATTTTGCAGAAGATAAGTTTATCTAATTCATCAAATGCAACAGAAGGATTTCTTTGTCCTCCTCCCCAAAGTGCCTGATGTGCCTGAATAAAAATCTTTGTCAATTCGTTTTCGCTTACAACTTCCAGTTCAAAAAACTTTTGCTGCTTACCGTATTCAACTTCTGATTCTGCAACTTCATCTGTAGTGGTTTGTGAAATGCCACCTTTCACATATTTGTATGGCGCAAGTTTTTTTACTCCGAATTGAGGAATGTCAGGGATTGCAATTCTGCTTTTGGGTTTCTTGTCGGGAACTTCGTAATACTCATTCTTAATTCGTGAAGTTGTCCAAACAAATTTTCCTCCCTCTGCAATCGCATAACTATAAGCCTGATTAACGGCTGTATTAAATTCCTGGTCTGTAATTTCTTCTTTCTTGCATTCAACAACAATAAAAGTGCTTTCACATTCATCATCAGAATAAACAATGATGTCTGCCTCTGTTGTTTGAGAACCGATTTGAACCGATGAATAAATCTTAATCCTGTTAACAGGATAGTCGTAAATTATCACTAAAGTCAAAAAAGTTTCTGCCTGAACTTTTTCTTCCGGGTTGTTATAATTGCGTTTTTTATTTTGATGAATATAAGTAATGAAGTTTCGATTTTCATCGAATTGAATAAGTCCTTTTTCTATTCCTGTTTCAATTAAATTCATTTTAGCTGTCAGAATTAAGCGCCTAAAATACGGTTTTAATGCATTATGTCTTACTTAGGAGTTGGAATACCTGGCTCGTTTGCAAGGTTGGCTTGTGTATAAGATTTGTGCGGCTTGCAAATGTGCCCATGATTATTTTCCCGGTAAATTAATTGGCTTGTTCAAACTATCAGGTATAAAAAAGTTTGTGCCTTTGCATTCAATACAAGAACTTGTAACAAAATAATGATTGGTATTTTCAGTTTGCAGATCATAATTTATCTTCTATTCTTTTATCAGGAATAAACCACATTGCAGCAACAAGCACATACATGGTAACACCTAACCATGAGTTAATAAAACTTAGGCCAATGCCTGCGGCGTAAATAACCAAAGATATTTTCCCTTTCCAATCTTTTCCGATAGCTATGCCAAGTATCGAATCTTTTCCATGAATTGTAACTAATGAGCGGGCAAGAAAATAATAAGCGAGCCCCGCCATGAATGATACCATACCATATAATGCAACAGGCCATGTACTAAAATGATTTTCTCCCATTCATCCGGTAACAAAAGGAGATAGTGAAAGCCAGAAAAGCAGATGCACATTTGCCCAAAGTATTTTGCCGTTTATTTGATGAACCGCCTGGAACATGTGATGATGGTTGTTCCAGTAAATTGCAATATTAATAAAGCTTAAAACATAACTGATAAATATGGGAAGCAATGGCTGTAAAGCAGAAATAGAATCTCCCTGCGGCACTCTCATTTCTAAAACCATAATTGTAATAATGATCGCAAATACGCCATCACTAAATGCAAGTAATCTTTCTTTTCCCATATTATTTTTGAGGACTAATTTTTTTGCTTTTGTTTTAGAATAGTTGATTGCAATCCTATTACCGAAAAATAATTATTGGGTTGCACTTTCATATCTTCACGAAAAACTTTTTCTGCTTCATTATATTTTTTAGCATGTAGTAATGCATTACCCAAATAATGCCTTGCCGGTACAAGCCAATCCCGTGGTTCATTATATACTAAAGAATCTTCTGTTGCAACAGCACTTGTAAAATAATTTATTGCTGCATCAATATTATTTTCTTTTTCGGCAATGGTTCCCATCAAAATATATTTAGCAATATTGGCAGGTGTTACAGGAGCATTAAAAGGAGTAAGAACAACTGCCAAATCCTTCTCAACTAAAAATGATTCAAGTATTGTTAACGATCCTCTTGCTTTTTTTATTTCGCCGGTATTTGCATATGCCATTCCCTTCGCAAAATGCTGTATCAATGCAGCATAATGAAATCTCGTTGCTACATCAGGCTGTTGAATTATATCATCCCATTTTTCAAAATTTATCATCGTTAGTTCAGGTGTCATATATACATACTGAATAAAATCACCCATGGGAGCATCCATAGAAAGAAAAGAAGTATCAAAACTATTGCGGCATTCAATTGCATCTTTTAATGCGGAGGCATAATCATTTCTATTCATTGAACAGGCAGCCTGCATGTGCCTGTTATGAATTTCGTATAGCGGAGCATTGTTTATAACATCGGGAAATATTTGCAGGTAAGTTTTATATTTCTCAACCGCCAATCTATTTACATGCACACCTTTTTCATATTGTCCTGTTCTTATATAAATATGTGATGGCATATGAACCATGTGCGCCATGCCGGGAGCTATTCTTTCCAATCGTTCTGCGCTTGCATTTGCTTTTGCTGCATAAGGCGATGCTTCCATCGTATGGATATAATAATGATTTGCGCCGGGATGATTGGGTGAATATTTCAAAATATTTTCCAATACTTTTTCTATTTGCGGTGTCCATGGTTTTGGTTGTCCGTTGTGTTGCCACAAATCCCATGGATGCTGGTTCATCAAAGCATCAGCATACAATGCACCTATCTCTGCATCTCCAGGAAATCTTGTATACAATTCTTTCATCTTATCAGCATAAAGCTGATTAAGATATTCTCTTTTTTGTATTGAATCATCTGAATAACGAACCTGCATTGCTTGGATCAAAGCTTTTTCTTTTACAGAAGAATTATTATTAAGCTCCTTTGCTTTTTTTGTTGCAACTAATGCATCAGGTGATGCTGCATACCCAAGATCATTTATGTTTGGTCCATAAGCCAATGCCTCGGCCCAATATAACATGGCGCAATCGGGATCAAAAGTTTGTGCTTTTTTAAAAGAAGGCAATGCTTCAATAATGTGAAATCCGTAATAAAGATTTATGCCCTGGTTAAAATAAAATTGTGCACTATCTTTTTTAGTAGAAATTTTCCAGGCATGAGAACCGGTTCCCGGCAAAGGGATCATCTGTTGTATTTGCAGTTTGGTAAGATGATAGGTGGTCCAGTCAGGTGTGCAACTTATTGTTGAAAATCTTTTCTTTAAAATTACTTTATCATAAGCGACTTTATCAATTTGATCGGAAGGTGTTTTGATATGGGTATATCCCATCAAAAAAATAATGATAGAACAGGATGCAAATAACAGGTATCTCATTTTGGTAATATTAGTTTTTAAATATACCAAAATTTAAAAATCAAATCAGTAAATGATAGCACTTGTCTTAATTAGTGTTCCATTTAAAATTTTTTATTCCTAAGAAAGAAAATAAAAGTGCATAACCAAGTGTAGCAAGTAATGCAAGGGTAGAAGTGTTATCCCAATTAGAGGGCTGCATACTGGAAGCCAAAATATTTTTTACCGTTCCATAAGGCGTCCACCTGATAATTTTTTGAAATTCATTTCCTAAAACTCCAAGGTCTCCAAACATACCCACCATAATAAATAAAAAATATACAAGGCGGGTTGTTGAGTTTACAGTCTCCGCATTTTTTACAAGACCAACTATCATTTGTCCCAGGCCCAGGTACAATGCGCCACCAACAAATGCAGTGAGGTATGTTAGTACATAACCTGCCGGTGTAAGATTAACTTTATCATATTCGCTTCCTACAATAAACACAAATGTTGTTACCAATAATATCAGGAGTAATTGAACTATTAAGCGGCTGGCCATGATAGACCAGGTGGGAACAGGAGTAACTCTTAAACGTTGAAATACCCCTTTATCCCTGTCACGTGCAATGGCATTGCTGTATCCCATCAGTCCAATAGCAGTAAGGCCAATTGTAATGCATGATGACAATGCAAAGGCGCCACCATTTTTTCCGGCTTTATTCATTTGTTCAATTAATCCCTTCCATGAAATAAGAATTATAACCGGAACTAAAAGTAAAAGCACTACCGAGCGGCGGTTGCGCCATTGTGTTTTAAAATCTGCACGAAGTAGTGATAGTAAGGCTGCTGAAGTTTTTGGTATAACGGTTTGCATTTATAATTTTTATTTCCCCTCTCCACTTGTGGAGAGGGAAGGGTGAGGTTTATGTTCGCACAGTTTTTCCTGTAAGCCCGATAAATACATCTTCCAAAGTTATCTTTCCTCTTCGTGATGCATTGATAACAGCCTGGTTGTTACGGTGTGTATCAATAATAGATTGCGGAGTATCAATGGTAATTACATTGCCATGATCCATAATTGCGATGCGGTCACACACAGCTTCGGCTTCTTCCATGGAATGTGTTGTTAATAATATACCATGACCTTTATCACGCATATTCTCCATCCGTTCCCAAAGCTGGCGGCGGGATTGAGGATCAAGCCCTGTGGTTGGCTCATCCATTAATACAAGTACGGGATCGTGAATAGTTGCAATAACGAGAGAAACACGTTGTTGCTGGCCACCGGAAAGTTCTTTAAATCTTTTTGATGACGAACTTTCCAGTTTTATTTCTTCTAAAATATTTTGCAATTTTTCTTTGGTAAGATCAACACAATATATTCCGGCATACAACTTAATTATTTCAGCAACCGTAAGTTCCGGCTGAAAGCTGGTTGCCTGCAATTGCACACCCATATTAGCTTTTGCATATAAGGGCTTTTTTTTTGTGTCAAAACCTGCAACGGAGATTGTTCCTGACTGTGGTTTTAGTAATCCTTCAACAGCACTTAATGTACTTGTTTTGCCTGCACCGTTTGGCCCCAGGAAACCAAATATTTCTCCTGCTTTAACATCAAAAGAAACATTACGCACAGCATGAAATGAACCGTAGGAAACATTAAGGCCATCCACTTGTAGAATAGAAGAGCCAGATTGATTATTCATTTACTATTTTTAAGCAGTTATAATTCTGCCCGCAAATGTAGACTAAATGATTTTTTGAAATTATTTATTATCACTGATTGCTAACCCTGCCTGTGAATGGCTGGAGAAAAAAAAATACATTATTTACTTTTAAGTTGGCGGCAACTTTTCGTTCCTGTATCAAAGATGCAGGACGTGTAGGTGCTGTTTTATTGGAAGAATTACAATTACCCAGTGCCCAATAAATAACAAAAAAGATGAGGACAGTACTTAAACAACCGCCACCTAATTTTTTTGCGCCATAGCCGGCTATAATTGTTCTAAGAAAATTGTTCATTTTAAATGGTTTACAAATAAGATAATAAATATTGTGCCAAAGAGGGGTACCAAAAAATAATTATTTTAAAAGAATTAGTAAATATAAGTGAAGGCAGTTATTTATAGAATGATTACAGACATACAAAAAAGTATTTTTTTAAAGTAACTAAGTTTCACAAAAACAACAGTAATTTTCCAGATAAGAAATAAAATGAAAACAATCGGGCTCATAGGGGGATTAACCTGGTATTCATCTATTGATTATTACCGCTATATTAACGAGGCTGTAAATAAAAAACTTGGCGGCGATGAAGCGGGCAGAATAATTCTGTATTCAGTTAATTATGGCGAGATTAAAAAACTAACCCATCAAAATAACTGGGCAGCTATTGCAGATATTATTTGTAATGCAGCAATAAAGCTTCAAAATAGCGGGGCTAATATTATTTTACTGGGCGCCAATACTATGCACTATATTTTTAATAATGTTGAAAAAGCTGTTTCAATTCCAATTCTCCATATTGCTGATGCAACAGCTATAGAAATTAAAAATAAAAATTTAAAAAAGGTTGCCTTATTAGGAACAAAGTATACAATGCAGTTTGATTTTTTTAAAGAACGTTTGGCTCAATTTGGAATCAAAACTTTAATTCCCTGCGAAACGGAAATTGAAATCATTAATTCAGCTATTTACAATGAGTTGGCAAAGGGAATTTTTTTACGGGAAACAAAAGAAAAATTTCTTACTGTTATTAATAATTTAAAACAACATGGGGCTGAAGGAGTGATATTAGGATGCACTGAGATTCCTTTATTAATAAAACAAGATGATTGTGATGTGCCTGTTTTTGATACAACATTAATACATGCAAGTGCTGCAGTTGAGTTTGCATTGTCTTAATAGCATTAATAAATAAATGAGATATGCGCAAAAAAATTTGCTGCTACATGAGGAGGCTCAACAGAAAACAATTAAGCAAACTTTATTTATATTTCTCTTTTCGTTTGTATTATTTTTAATATTGGTATTTATTTCTTAACCGGTTACTCTTAAGTCTTATTTTGAAAACAGCTTCCATTAGCGAGATAAAACAAGAGTTAACCAATGCTTCATCAAAAGAATTATTAGAATTATGCCTTAGGGTTATTAAATACAAAAAGGAAAATAAAGAATTACTTACCTACCTGCTTTTTGAAGCACATGATCTGCCATCATACATTGAAAATATAAAAAAAGAAATGGATGAAAATTTTCTCCAAATAAATCAGTCTAATTTATATTTAGCAAAAAAAAGTCTTCGCAAAATTTTAAAGACTACCAACAAATATATTAAGTACACCGCATCAAAAGAAGGGGAAACCGAATTGCTTATTTATTTCTGTAATAAAATAAAAACTTCCGGCATAAAAATAAACAGAAGCATTGCTCTTTCTAACCTATACAATAATCAAATAAAAAAAGTAACAGCCATTGTAGAAACGCTGCATGAAGATCTTCTACACGATTTTACTAAAGAGATTGATAAATTGCGATAAGGTAATTAGTCTTTAAAAATAATTTATCTCTCTATTATCTTTTGTTGTATACCGCCTGTAAAAAAAAGGGCGCATTTCTATAATCATTATTTATATTAGAAGATAAATTATATTCATTTTAAATATAAAACAATGAACAGAAAAAAGTTTCTGGCAACTACAGCCACAGGTGCAACAGCATTTATGGCTAATCCCTTTCAATCATTTGCAAAACAATATGGAGATATTGAACCCTATAAATTAGAAACGGTAAAAGAATTTGTAATTGCAGGTCATGGCAAATTAGATGTTGTAACGCAAATGCTGGAAGAATATCCCAACATGCTTTACTGCAGGTATGATTGGGGCAATGGAGATTTTGAGGAAGCAATTGAAGGTGCAGGGCACGTTAGTAATAAACAAATTGCACAATATCTTATAGAGAAGGGGGCACGTCCTAATATATATGTATTAACTATGCTTGGTGAAACAGCAATTGTAAAATCCATCATTGAAAAATATCCATCTTTATTAAATGGGAGAGGGCCACATGGGTTATCACTATTACATCATGCAAAGGCTGGAGGAGAGTCTTCAAAAGATCTATTTAATTATTTTGAGGAAAAGGGATTGAAGGAAATGAATTTTAAAATTAAATAGTTTAGAGTACGTGCTCACAATTCAGTTAATTTAATACGAAGGAAACTTATATTTGTACAATAAAATTTATCGCAATGTCATTAACCGGTAACAATACTCAAAAAGGCAAGGGAGGAAATAAAAACCAAAAAAGTAATTTTCAGGTTTCTAAATTTATAGGTAAACCGGCAAAAGGTGCCGGATTTTCAAAAAAGCCAGTTAAAACAGGCGGCACAAGAGGAAGCTGAATTTAGTTTTTGATTTCTTTACCTGTTATATCTTTTATTTATTTTTTACTGCGATTTATAAAAAACGTGAGAACTACCCGTATTTTTTATTAATTCTGCAAACAAAGAATTTTTCTAACTCAATCTTTTCTATATTTTTTTT
>JANXQO010000041.1 GCA_025353485.1 Chitinophagales bacterium | reverse complement strand
TTATTGTTGTCCGAGATAAATAATTAAAAGAAGGGTGGTTTTTATTGCCACCCTTTTATCAATTTTGTAGTTACGACACTATAAAATATGATATGAACAAATCTACAGATTTTATCGGACAGCCCATTTTCACTCAGCTTCTTTCTTTATTAGATCAGTCAATTATCAGACAAAGCATTCGGGAGCATAAAGCAAACAGGTGCTATAAAAGATTATTTCTTTGGGATCATTTAGTTAGCATGCTTTACGGCATCTACACTAACTGTACTTCCTTGCGTGAAATACAGTATGGGCTTGAAGTTTGCCAGGGCAAGCTCAACCATATCAATCTAAGCCGGGTACCTCCACGCAGTACTTTAAGTGATGGCAATAAGAGCAGGCCGGCTAAAGTTTTTGGAACCGTTTATCAAAAACTTTATAATTTTTATAAGCATAGCATCTCGGACAGCTGTTTAAAACTTACCGTGCTCCAGCGGCTCTATATTCTGGACAGCACAACCATATCGTTGTTCAAAGCCATTTTAAAACCCGCTGGCCGTAAACGAAAAGATGGCAAAAGTAAAGGAGGTATGAAAGTGCATACGCTTTTAAATGCGCATACCAATATGCCTTCATTTATTAAATACACCGCAGCGGCTTTACATGATCAGCAATTTTATAAATACATAAAAGAACTTCCTGATTACTCCATAATTGCCTTTGATAAAGCTTATATCAATTATGAGCAGTTTGATGCCTTTACTAAAAGAAATATTTTTTATGTTACCCGTCAAAAAGAAAATGCCGGTTATACATCAACCGAAGAATTTGAACTGCCCAAAGAAGCGCAACATATTTTAAAAGATGAAAGAATTGAAGTAAGCTACCTGGTAAACAAAGAAGAAATAAAACAACAGATGAGAAGAGTAGCACTATTTTCAGCCCAATATCAGAAAGCCTTTGTGTACATTACCAACAATTTTGAACTTACTGCTATAGAAGTAGCCGCGATATATTTTAATCGTTGGCAGATAGAAGTATTCTTCAAAAAATTAAAACAAAATTTTCCGCTTACTTACTTCTTCGGAGATAATGCCAATGCTATCGAAATACAAATTTGGTGCGCCTTAATAGCCTTATTGCTCTTAGATGTAATGCACAAAGAACATAAATCAAAAATGGCTTTCTCCATTTTAGTTACCATTGTGCGGCTGCATATTATGAATTATGTTGACTTGTCAGCAATCATAGAAACCTATAAACAAAAAAGAAAACGAATTAAAAGTACAGCACACCCCAACCGCTTCACCCAAAAAATAACACCCCCTGCTTTCCAAATAAAATTAAAGATGTAGTACAGCTAAATTATACAGCCGATGAACTCTACTATTTTGTACGTTTGTCGGACAGTAGTAGATTTTAATCACAATTATTTGTAATCCAGTTTCTCATAAATCCTTTAATCCAAAAATAATGGTTCAGACAAAATCACAGTTAAGACAAATTAAATTCCATGCTTCAATCATCAACAATAAATTTTTTAAAGTCACTTTCCAAAAACAATAATAAAATTTGGTTTGATGCACATCGAAGTGATTATATAAATGCAAAAACTGATTTTGAAAATTTTGTTTCTCTTCTTATAAAAAAAACTGCACAGGTTGATAACGATGTAAAAGAACTGCAGGTTAAAGAATGTGTTTTCAGAATTAATCGTGATATCAGGTTTTCAAAAGATAAAACACCTTATAAAATTAATATGGGTGCAAGCATAAACCGGGGCGGTAAAAAATCAATTTATGCAGGTTACTATTTTCATGTGGAACCGGGAGGCAAAAGCTTTGCAGGTGGCGGAATATGGATGCCCGTGTCGCCTGAAATAAAAAAGATCAGGCAGGAGATTGATTATTGCTTTGATGAATTTAAAAACATTGTTGAAAATAAAAATTTTGTATCTGAATATAAAGAGCTTGAACATTCTTCTGATGTAAAACTCAATAATCTGCCAAGGGGTTACGATAAGGAAAATGTTGCAGGTGAATATTTAAAGTTTAAAAGCCTGATTGCCACAAAGTATTTACCTGATGAGGATATTACAAGTAATAAATTAACGGAGAAAGCCATCAAAGCTTTTAAAGCGCTTAAGCCATTAGTAAAATTTATTAATAAAGCCCTGACCATGGATTGAGATTAAGGCAAAAAATTTTATCAAACCTTTCCTGTTTTATTTTTCCATTTCCTGTAAAGTAAAAAAATTAAGACAGCCCCTGTCAAAAAACCTGGTATAAAGCCTATTTCGGCTATTGTATGATTATTCCACTCATGTCTAAAAATTATATCAAAAAGCATTAAAAAAAGCAGTATAGGAAAATATACCAAAGTAATGCATGAGGTTATAAATTGCGCAATAGAAAATGACCGGATGATTTTATTAAAAAGAAATACATATGCTATTATAGATAATGCCATAATACTAATTCCCGTAAAATCGCTAACGTGATTGTAGAAAAAAGTTATTGACAGAAGTACCATCGCGGGCATTGTGCCGCCGGCATAAATTATAATTTCTAAGTTTGATAATTTTTTAAACCTTATAAAAATTAAGATGGCTTCAAAAACCAAAAACGGAAAAGAAGCGCTTAAAAATAATTGCGAAGAAGACTTAATATAAGGGCCTGTTATAAAATGAAAAATAATTCCGCTTATAAGCCACACTATAGCAATAATGATCCCGTTTCTTTTTTCTATACCCGTTTGCGTTGCTGAATAAAATGGCTTGTCATCATGTTGTTCACTTTCTTTTTTTATGGTAGAAATTGGAGGCTTTGATTTTAGGCTGGGCGCCGGTGCAATATTCTCTTTTTTTTCCGCAGGCTTGTTTTTACTAATTATCTCTGAAGGCGTATCTGTTTTTTTTATTCCTTCTCTTTCCTGCAGCCTGATATATTCTTCACACTTACTTATTTTGCCTGATATAAGCATATCATCTTTTACCTGCAAAGCCTTCTTATATTTTTCAGCCGCTGCATTGTAATCGTGATGATGAAAAAATAATTCATCTGCTTCCTGCACAAAGCGGGTGAACATCACCTGTGTTTCACATTCGGCGGCATCTTTGCGCAACTGCATATCATCAGGATAGCGCTTTAATAATAAACGGTATTCGTATAAAGCATCTTCCACTTTGCCCTGCCGCAGCATCTGCGATATTTTTACTTTTAATTTTTCAAGAGAGAATGCCGGATTGCGTGCAATAGAAAAATTTGCCGGCGGAATATTCAATTCGCTTTTATAAATAGGATGCGGAAATTTTTTTTGGCTAAGATGGTCTTTCGAATAATCGTACAGATCATCTAACGTAAGCATTTCTTTACTGTTATCAATACCATTTTTAAGCACATCAATTAAGGCTCCTGTAAAATAAGTGTTACGTCCGTTTTTGCTGAAATAAGAAACTTCATCACCCGGCGAAGAAGCAAGAATATAAGTTCCTTTTACATCCGTATCCATTATCATATCTTTCTCTCCCTGCGTGGCAATACCACTGTGACATGCATCAAGTATCATTATTTTTTGGCGTGCAGTAGAAGGTTTTAAAACAGCATTACTAATAAAATCAAAATCAATACCGCCTAAAATGTAATCATCAATCTTTCTGGTATTACGTGCTATCAGGTAAAGTTTTTTTATATCCGTTCTATGGCCATGGCCGGCAAAATAAATTATCAGCGTTTCTGTATCAGGCAGGCGGCTGGTTTGCAAAAGCAGTTCTTCAATTTCAGTATTTGTTTTATTAAATGCAACTGTAACATTTTGCTGTGGCAAACCAATATGTGTTTTGTCTGTAAGCAAATTAAAAAAGTCTTCCATATTTCCTTTCACCGGCGGAATAGCAGGAAAGCCATTGTCAAACTCTCCTGTACCAATAAGTACTGCACGGGTACGGTCAGTATCAAGTGCATAATAAACATTATTAAATATTTTTGATTTGCCTTCACTGTCTTCAAGAAAATGAATTTTAGAAGTTTCGTCTTTTAAGGTTGAGAGGATTTCCAGGCTTCCATCATCATTTTTTTTTCTTGATTGCAGCCATTGAACAACCCGGGGTTTTAATTTATGCTGATACCATTCTTCCAGTGAAATATTTGCCGCCACGTGCAATACAGTGTCAAGCGCAAATATGCCAAGAATGCCAATGCTCATCTGGCCTTCCTGTGGCGGTTCTTCTTTAATCTTTAATTGAAGATCTTCTACATTTTGCTGCAGGTAATTACGCAATTCATAAATATCATTTTTTGCGTCAGGAGATTTTATTTCAATTTCAATATTCATACATCAGTAATGCATAAAATCAATAATGATTTTTTCAGGCAATTATTTTATTTGCTCTATGTACACTTTGCTCCCTTTCTCTCTGTGGTTAAGTTTATTTCCGGCAAGTGTAACAGAAAGATAAAAAAAATTAGTGATTTATTTTGTATGATGTGCATTTCTTTCTGAACAGGGAATCCGAAATATTAATTTCGCAAAAATGTATAAAAAAATGGCCAGTGATAAATATCACCGGCCTTGCTTACCTCTGAAACCACAAGAAAAAAAATTTTGATCTATATAGTTAGATAAGAATATGTTTTTAAAAGATATTTTCTACTTGTGGAACGTATTATAAAATCATTAAATCGCCGGGTAATTAGGAATTTCGATGTAGGATGAGGAAGAGATTATCTTAGGGAAGCGGATTGCAAAATACTAATATTCTGCTACAAAGATAATTTTAATTTTTAATTCAGGTAGTTTTTTACTGCTTCATTTGCCGCTTTAAAAATTTTTTTCTTTTTATAATTATACCATGGCTTGGGGAGCGTTTTTTTCAAAATAGTATCTATTGTTCTCATCCCAAATAAATTCCACACACCTTTTGCTTTGCCGGCCATAGAGCCTTGCAAGGCTCTTAAACTCATGGCAAAACCACTATCTAAATATTCCATATGGTGCCAAAACCCTGCAGGCATAAACAGTGTATCGCCGTGTTCCAAAATAACTTCGTAACCTTTTGCATATCTAACTGCAGGAAATTGCTCATAATCAGGTGTACCGTTCCCTTCATGATAATTAGAAAAATCAACAAGGCTTAATACTTCAAAAGGCTTACGGTATAATTTATATTGTTCTTCATTAGGAAATAAAAGCACTCTTTTTCTTCCTAAAAACTGGGTATGTAAAATATGTGAAACGTCAATATCAAAATGCATGTGAGTTATAGAGGTTGCTCCTCCCACAAACAACATAGGATAGCGTTTTACAAATCCTTTCATTAAATGTTCAGGCCAGGTAAAATCTTTTGTCAGTTCAGGAGCATGTTGAAAAATATTAAAAAGAAATATTCTCCAGGCAGCAGGTCCTTCTTTTATCATATCAATATATTCCCCAAAGGTTTTGTAATCATCCGCCGTATTTATTGGGGTGTATGCATCACTCTTTACATTATTATATAAACCAACTTTTACATTTCCTACTATTTCTTTAAAATAATCCCAATTCCATTTATGGTATGCCGGCCATTGTTTTGCAAGCCCTGTAATTATCAGGGGCTTCATAGTATCATAATAATTTTTCTTAAAATCTTCAGCGCTTATATTCTCTACCTTATCAATAGCTTTTAATTCCATCTTATTAATTTATGCAAAATTAAATATTAATGTTGCTCTTCAATCGCAAGTTATCGTAAAATCGTCACGAAGTAATAATGCTATTTTTGCGTCCCCGGTAGCTGTCGGATAAAAAAATTAATAAGTGGCTTTACATTTCCATTCGCTAATAGTAAAAGATATAAAAAAAGAAACGCAGGATTGTGTCTCTATCTCGTTTGATATACCCAAAGAACTTACAAAAGAATTTGAGTTTAAACAGGGACAAAGCCTTACACTGAGAAAACATTTAGAAGGTGAAGAAATTCGCCGTTCTTATTCCATCTGCACAAGCCCTTTGGATACTGAATTAAGGGTGGCTGTAAAAAAAGTGCAGGGGGGATTATTTTCAACCTTTGCAAACACTGAATTAAAGACTGGAGATGTAATTGATGTAATGCCTCCTTCCGGGAATTTTTATACAGACTTAGATCCCTCAAACAAAAAAAATTATATCGCCTTTGCAGCCGGCAGCGGTATCACGCCCATAATTTCTCTTATAAAAACAACTTTAATAACAGAAGCTGGCAGTACATTCACATTAGTATTTGGGAATAAAAATCATTCCTCTATTATTTTTAAAGAACAGTTAGAGGCTTTAAAAGATAGATACATTGAGCGTTTCAGGCTGTACCATATTTTAAGCAGGGAAAGAATGGAGGCTGATATAAATTATGGAAGGATCAATGCTGAAAAATGTTTACAGCTTAACAGGTTAATTGATTTTAATGCTGCCGATGAATTTTTTATCTGTGGCCCTGAAGAAATGATTTTTGGCGTTAGCCATTTTTTAGAAGAAAAAGGAATTGATAAACATAAAATTCATTTTGAACTTTTTACAACACCATTAAGAAAAGCTTCAAGGTACAAGCCCGATAGCTATCGGGAGCAAGCTGGAAGTGAAATAAATAAAACCAGCAACATAACCGTTAAGCTGGACGGCAGAAGTTTTGATTTTAATCTGGATTATGAGAGCAATAATATTCTTGATGCAGCACTGGCACAGGGAGCTGATATTCCATTTGCATGCAAAGGTGGTGTTTGCACAACCTGCAAAGCAAAACTGATTGAAGGCAAAATTGAAATGGAGGTGAATTACGGACTTGAAACCGATGAAGTAAATGCAGGATTTATTCTTACCTGCCAATCACACCCACGCAGTGAAAAAGTAATGGTTGATTTTGATGTGAAATAGAAATGGGATTAACAACTATAGCAGTCTTATTTTTGTAAATTTGTTCTATGCCTGTACAGCAATTAGAAAAAATATTTGACGATAAACTTGAAAAAGAAATTCGCATAGAGCCAAGGGATTGGATGCCTGATAATTATCGCAAAAATCTTATCAGGATGATAGGCCAGCATGCTCACAGCGAAATTGTTGGTATGCTTCCCGAAGGTGAATGGATAACCAGAGCACCTTCTCTCAGAAGAAAAGCCACGCTACTTGCAAAGGTACAGGATGAGGCCGGGCACGGTTTATATTTATATGCCGCCGCAGAAACTATGGGCATCAGCCGTGAAGAGATGAATGACCAATTGCTCACAGGCAAAGCAAAATATTCTTCCATATTTAATTACCCAACATTAACCTGGGCAGATATTGGCGCTATTGGCTGGTTAGTTGATGGCGCTGCTATTATGAACCAGGTACCATTATGCAGAACATCTTACGGACCGTATGCACGGGCAATGATAAGAGTTTGTAAAGAAGAAAGTTTTCATCAGCGCCAGGGTTTTGAAATTTTGCTTACACTTTGCCGTGGAAGCAAAGAGCAAAAAGAAATGGCGCAGGATGCTTTGAACCGTTGGTGGTGGCCAAGCCTTATGATGTTTGGGCCCAATGATGATAACTCACCTCACACTGCACAAAGTATGAAGTGGAAAATAAAAAGATTTACCAATGATGAACTTCGGCAAAAGTTTGTTGACATCTGTACAGACCAGGCAAAAGTTTTAGGGCTTACCATTCCTGATCCTGATCTGAAATGGAATGAAGAAAAAAAGCAGTATGATTTTGGTAAAATAAACTGGGACGAATTCTGGAATGTAGTAAATGGAAACGGCCCCTGCAATAAAGAAAGAATAGCAGCAAGAATTAAAGCGCATGAAGATGGTAAATGGGTAAGAGAAGCAGCAGAAGCTTATGCATCAAAAAAGAAAAATGTAAAAGCTGCCTGATGAAATATATTTCCATATCAATCCTATCAGTAAGTATTTTTATTTTTGGATGCGATCATCTCAGAAAACATTTTTCTTCTGATACTGATAATAAAATAATGTTGAAGAAAGATACGCTGAATGTAGTAACAATGAAAGACACAATGGTGATTTACGAAGGGGTATGCCGTGGTTGTGCTTATGAAAACTCAACCCATTTTGAAATTGAAGATACAACAGGCATTGTAGTTTTGCATGATGTAATAACAACAGGTAACAGTCCGGCAAATACGGATGGCGGAAGTATAGATAAAGACCTGATCATCGTACCCAAAAAAACAGGAACAACCACAATTAAAATATATAAGTTTTCCAGAGAAATTCCTGAAGCAAAAGACTCATTAAATTTTTCACAATACAAAATTGAAGTAAAGAAGTAAGATCATCTTTTAAAAATTTCAGATCACAAAATGAATTCAACCTTTATAAAAAAAATCTTTTACGGTGATATTCCTGAAGAAAAAGGAAGTGAAAACTTTCAGCCAAAAACCAATGAAACACTTTGGCCTTTGTGGGAAGTTTTTATAAGAAGCAAACAGGGACTGGATCATAAGCATGTGGGAAGCCTGCATGCCACTGATGCAAAAATGGCAATTGAAAATGCAAGAGATGTGTATACAAGAAGGATGGAGGGAGTGAGTATCTGGGTGGTAGAATCAAAAAATATACATGCATCTAATCCTGATGATGCGGCAAGCATGTACGACCCCGCAAATGATAAAGTGTATCGTCATCCTACATTCTACAATCTTCCTGATGAAGTAAAGCACATGTAGGTAAAGTAAATAGTTAACAAGTTGGATAGTTAACAGGTTGAAAAGTTAACAGGTTGAGAAGTTAACAGGTTGAGAAGTTAAGAAGGTTAATATTCTAAAACCATATCAACTTTTCAATAAATTAACAGATCAACAAATCGATTAAATGTCCGAAAATCATATCAACATATCAACTAATCAACCCTTCAACTATTGCCTTCACCTGGCCGATAACTCATTAATAATGGGCCATCGCTTAAGTGAGTGGACTGGCCATGGGCCAATGCTTGAGCAGGATATTGCCATTAGTAATATTGCTTTGGACCTTATCGGGCAATCAAGAAATTTTTACCAGTATGCTGCACAATTAAAAGGTGAAGGAACAACAGAAGATTCTCTGGCATATTTAAGAGAAGCTAATGAATTCAAAAATATTTTGCTGGTTGAACTTCCTAATGGTGATTGGGCAAAAACAATTTTAAAATTATTTTTTTTCAGCACTTATCAATATTATTTATATCAGAAACTTATTAATTCTTCTGACAAACAATTATCAGCCATCGCAGAAAAATCTTTAAAAGAAGTTACTTATCATTTACGATGGAGCAGTGAGTGGGTTATACGTTTAGGAGATGGAACAGAAGAAAGTAATAAGAGAATTAAAAATGCTTTAGATGAATTATGGGCTTACACCGGTGAAATGTTTTTGCCTTCAACATATGAAACCGAATATGCTGAAAATAATATAGGGGTTGATGTTAGTTCAATAAAAATTGATTGGGATAAAAAAGTAAATGAGATTTTTGAGGAAGCTACTCTCCCCTCTCCAAATGGAGAGGGGTTGGGGGTGAGGTCTTTTGGTAAAGAAGGAAATCACACACAACATCTCCAGGCAATTTTAAAAGATATGCAATATTTGCAAAGAGCCTACCCAGGCTGTGAATGGTAATAATGATACTCGAAAAAAATATATCGTTAAAAAAAATCTGGCAAATCCTGGAACAAATAACTGATCCTGAAATACCTGTTATTTCAATTATTGATCTTGGAATAGTGAGAGATGTTCATGTAGATGAAAATAATGTAGAAGTTTTTATTACACCAACTTACAGCGGATGCCCTGCAATGGATATGATCTCGATGAACATCAGGATGGCGCTATTGCAAAATGGTTTTACAAACGTAAAGATCACTCAACAGCTTTCTCCTGCATGGACAACAGATTGGATGACGGAAGAAGGGAAAGAAAAACTAAAAGTTTATGGTATAGCTCCCCCCGTAGGAAAATCAATTGATCAAAAGTATTTAGAAGAATTAAAAGTTGAATGCCCTCAATGCCATTCAAAAAATACAAAACTGCTTAGTCAATTTGGTTCTACAGCATGCAAAGCATTATACCAATGCCAGGATTGTAAAGAGCCGTTTGATTACTTTAAGTGCCATTAAAAATTGTTACTTTTATAGAAACTTATAAGAATGACTGTTACTATAAATAAAAAAGAAAAACTTGAAACTGCTCTGGCGAAACTTGATAAACTTGAGGCGGGTGCAAAAACAAGGAAATCAAAATCATTTGCAGAATTGAGTGGAACATTAGCTCATGTATTCAAAGGAGATCCTGTCCGAATTCAGAGAAAACTTCGTAAGGAATGGGACAGATAATATTTTTATTTATTTACTAAAGAATGATTTGCAACTCGTCCCAACTGTTAGATAAAAAAACAATCTATATTTCCTACATTAATATAATCTTACTGAGAAGAAAATATAATCGTCCAATTCCGGATGCAATTATTGCTGCTACTGCATTCGCATATTTCATCCCATTAATTACAGCTGATAAGAATTTTAGTCGCAGTAAGGAGATAGAAACTTCTATATACAAAATATCTTAAGCATGTCTTCAATTTTCTTAGAAATAAAAAACAATATTGCTTTTATCACACTAAACCGTCCTGAAAAATTTAATTCTTTCAATCGGGAAATGGCATTGAGTTTACAGGAGCGATTAAAAGAAGCTGATTTAAATAAAGAAGTAAGATGTGTTTATTTAACAGGTGCAGGAAAAGCATTTTGTGCAGGTCAGGATCTTGCCGAAGTTGTTGACCCCAATGGCCCCGGGATGGATAAAATATTAGTTGAACATTTTAATCCCATAATAACACTTATCAGAAATTTAAATAAACCTGTTGTTGCCGCAGTAAATGGCGTGGCTGCAGGTGCCGGTGCTAACATTGCATTGTGTTGCGATATTGTTGTTGCAGCAGAATCTGCTTCTTTCATCCAGGCATTTAGTAAAATTGGTTTGATACCTGATAGCAGCGGCACATTTTTTTTACCAAGATTAATTGGATTTCAAAAAGCAAGTGCATTGATGATGCTGGGTGATAAAGTGAGCGCCACCGATGCTGAAAAATTTGGAATGATCTATAAATGTTTTCCTGATACCTCTTTTGCTGAAGAGTCACAAAAGCTTGCTTCCACATTGGCTTCCATGCCAACCAAATCTTTATTTTTTATTAAACAGGCATTAAATAATTCATTAATACAAAACCTGGAACAGCAATTAAAAACTGAAGATGAATTTCAACAAAAAGCCGCAGCTACAAATGATTTTAAAGAAGGAGTAAAGGCATTTTTAGAAAAGAGAAAACCGGTGTTTAAAGGAGAATAATGTCTGAACCACGATTTATTGGATTAGAAGATTAAAGGATTAAAAAAATACAAAGCGATGAGAGAAAATGATCAATTAGCCAATAAGGTTGTGGAGAAAATGATGCAAAACGATTCTTTCAGTAAATGGATGGGATTAGAAGTTATAGATGTAAAGGAAGGTTACAGCAAAGTTAGAATGACTATAAGAAAAGAAATGCTGAATGGTTTTGGAATTGTTCATGGTGGCCTGGCTTTCTCACTTGCTGACAGTGCCTTTGCTTTTGCCTGCAATAACCGCAATAATATTTCTGTAGCATTGGATGTAACTATCACATTTACCAAAGCTGTAAATGTTGGCGATGTTTTAACTGCAGAAGCCAAAGAAATTCATAACGGAAGAAGTACCGGCGTTTATCTTATCACAATTGCCAACCAAAAAAACGAACAGGTAGCTTTTTTTAAAGGCACTTGTTTCAGAACTGGCAAACCTCTGCTTTAATTTCTTACATTAGCTTTTCTAAAAAACAGGATATGAAAAAGATTTTATTCTTAGTTGTGTTTGCTATTCTTCAATGTCAAAATATTTCTGCTCAAAACACTTCAGCTCCTCTTAGTAAAAAAGGAACAAAGGTGTATACAGAACATGGTCACCAAAGAGTTGATGACTATTATTGGATGAATAATCCTGCAGACCCAAATGTAATCAATCATTTAAAAGAAGAAAATGCTTATGTGGAAGCATATATGAAACACACAGAAGGACAACAGAAAAAAATATACGATGAATTAATTGCACGTATCCCCGGCAAAGATGAATCGCTGCCAACAAAGCGCAATGGTTATTGGTATTACACACGTTTTGAAGAAGGCAAACAATATCCTTATTATATCAGGAAAAAAGAAATCATCTCATCCAAAGAGGAAATTTTATTGGATGCTTCTGCAATGGCAAAGGGGCACCAGATATATTTAATAAGAGGGTATAATGCAAGCCCCGGCAGCAATTACCTGGCGTATGCAATTGATACATTAGGTGACAGGCGCTCTTCTGTTTATTTCAAAAACATTTCTACCGGAAAAAATAATTCTGAATTACTTTCTAACACAACGGGAAATACCGTTTGGGCAAATGATAATAAAACGTTTTATTATGTATTGAATGATCATACCGTAAGAGGTTATAAAGTGATGAAACATATTTTGGGATCTGATCAATCAAACGATAAAGAAATATATACTGAAAAGGATAGCACGTATAGCGTAGGACTAAGTAAATCTAAAAACAACAGTTATATTTTTATTGGTTCAGGAAGCACAAATACTTCTGAATACAGGTATATAGATGCAAATAATCCTTCTTCATTGCCAGTACTCATACAGGTACGCCAGCAAGGCATTGAATATGAACCGGATTATTTTGAGGAGAATATTTTTCATATTTATACTAATAAAGATGCAAAGAATTTCAAAGTTGTTACAGCGCCTGTCGCAAATCCTTCTATTGATAATTGGAAGGACATGGTACCGCATAATCCAAAGGCGCTCATCCAAAGTTTTGAGGTATTAAAAAATTATTATGTAGTACAAACAAAAGAAAATGGATTAACACAAATAAAAGTTTACGATCGTAAAAATAAAAACTGGAGTAACATAAATTTTGGACAGGACGCTTATGTAGCAAGCATGTTTATGGCTACAGACGATTATACATCCGATAGCATCCGGTATAATTTTACATCGCTTATTACTCCATCTGCCACTTATTTATATAACCTTGCAACGAAAGAAAAAAAATTATTAAAGCAGCAAAAGGTTGGAGGAAATTATAATCCTGATCTGTATGAAACAAAAAGAATTTGGGCAACAGGAAGAGATGGAACAAAAATTCCGTTATCAATTGTTTATAGAAAAGATAAATTTAAAAAAGACGGAAGCAATCCATTGTTGTTATATGCTTACGGATCGTATGGCGCCAACACCGATCCATTTTTCAATTCTTCCGTAATCAGTTTATTGGATAGAGGAATTACTTATGCAATTGCGCATATTCGTGGCGGACAGGAAATGGGAAGAGAATGGTACGAGCAGGGCAGAGTGCTTACAAAGAAAAATACATTCAATGATTTTGTAGATGCTGCTGAATTTTTAATAAATGAAAATTACACATCAAAAGATAAATTATTTGCTAATGGTGGTTCTGCCGGCGGCATGCTTATGGGAGCAGTAACCAATATGCGACCTGATCTTTTTCGGGGCATCATTGCCGAAGTGCCCTGGATGGATGTGATATCTGATAGTTTTGATCCGACTATTCCTTTGGTAACATTGGAGTATGAACAATGGGGTGATCCCAATAATAAAGAACATTATGATTATATGCTCACCTGGTCACCGCTTGATAATGTGAAACCTGCAAAATATCCTGCGATACTTGCTACCGGCGGATTAAACGATACACAGGTTCCTTATTTTTCTCCGGCTAAATGGGTGGCAAAAGTTAGAGAGAATAACCTGGGAACAAATACTGTTTTGTTTAAAGTAAATATGGGTGCAGGGCATGGCGGCGAATCGGGTCGTTTCGAAAGACAGAAGTTAACTGCTTTAAAGTATGCGTTTATATTAGATCAGTTGGGCTGGAAAGAATAAAACCCTCACCTAATCCTTTCCCTCAAGGGAGAAGGGAAAGAGTAGAAGATCAAAGAGGTTTTTAGTTAATAAATAGTTGTTATAATCCATCAATTGCAATCAAAATTTTAAAGTTCTTATGGCATGCTATGAGTTTAAAGGAATGAAACCAATAGTGCATACAAGTTCTTTCATTCATCCGCTTGCGGCTGTAACAGGCAATGTAATTATAGGCAAAGATGTTTACGTTGGCCCCGGCGCTGCCATACGTGGCGATTGGGGTAAAATAATTATTGAAGATGGTTGCAATATTCAGGAGAACTGTATCATTCACATGTTTCCAGGTATAACAGTTAGTTTAAAAGAAGGAGCACATATTGGTCATGGTGCAATTGTACATGGCGCAACAATTGGTAAAAATTGTTTGGTAGGGATGAATGCTGTTATTATGGATAATGTTGAATTAGGAGATGAATGTATTGTTGGCGCCTTGTGTTTTATTAAAGCAGATGAAAAAATTCCGTCACGAAGTTTGGTAGTTGGCAACCCATCAAAAATTATTAAACAGGTTAGTGATGAAATGATGCAATGGAAAACAGAAGGAACCAACTTGTATCAACAATTACCTAAAGAAATGTATGAAAGCTCGAAAGTATGTGAGCCGCTGAGAGAAGTGCCTGAGAGTTACAAGCCTCAATCTGAAAGTTATAAGACGTGGAATGAATATAAAAAATGATCAGCAGCGGTATGCAGTTGAAGTGAGTGACACAACGATGCTTAATTTTTATTCTATAGCTGGCTAAAAAATATTTCTACTTATTTGTGTATCAGCGGGCAATGTTATTAAGTTAAGGATTTAAGCCCTGTAAGGGCTGCGTGTTTATAGAAAAGTAAACCCGAAAGAATGTTTGACTCCGTAGGAGTCGCCTATAAGTTGTGCAAACAGGAAGCACCTACGAAGCTTCATGATGTTTTAAAACTATTTTCTATAAACACGCAGCTTCTGCCGGAGCTTAACTTAATAACATTGCCCGATAGGACATAATAGAATGGATTGTACTAACAACAATACAAAATTTATAACACTAAAAATTTGATTTTCAATGGTGAAATTTTTAAACAATAGTATCTTATATCATATATTTACGAGTTATGTGTCACCCTATTGAACATTTTGCACATATACAATCATCCATGACTTTGCCGACACGACCCAACGCTATTTTTAGCACATTGCAAGGCACACAAAAGCCCGACACAAAGCCAACCTTGCAAAGAGCTAAAAATGCCATCGCACAGCCCACCCACCCCGGCTGACGAATATCTATCAGCAGTAGCCTTAAACCTCAACTCATTATATTAATTTTACGAAAATGACTTTATAAATGACAGACGTTCAAAATATAGACCTTTCAAAAATCATTAAAAGGCTCGAGATGATTAAGAGTCTTATTTCTTTGGAGGAAGAAGATGAAATAAGTACGCATATTTCTAAGTTGGAACACACGGTTCTGTCTGAAGAATTAAAAACCATTATTGCTTACCTTAAAGAGAAGTCGTACAGTAAAGCTGTAAAAGCTATTGAGATATTTATTAACCAACATAATAACCTTACTATTTATCTTGACCCCGAAATTGATGCACTCAAACTTGAAATTAAATCTCTTGAAGATGCCATTAATTTTTTATCTGATGAAAAAGCAGATATAGAAAAACTTATACATGACTTTGGAATAAGGCATAATAAAGAATTAGGCGAACTGCTTATTAAAATATTGCAATACAGAAAAGAGAATACGAAAGGAACGTCACAACAACAGGAAGCAGAAGATGACTATAACACTTATCATCAGGAGTACGAAGCTACCAAGAATGAAGAAGTAGTTATGCTTACTGAGGAAGAACAAAAGGAATTGAAAAGCAAATACCGAAAAGCTAGTAAGCTTTGTCATCCTGATGTAGTAAGCGAGGAGCAAAAAGAGTTAGCAACAAAACTCTTCGCAGAATTAAGTGCCGCTTATGAAAATAATAACATTAAACGAGTAAGTGAAATTTTAGAAGGTTTGGAAAAGGGAAATTTCTTTATCTCTAAATCTGACGCAATTAATGAAAAACAGTTATTGCAAGCAGAAATGGAAAAACAACGTTTGAAAGTAAGAGAACTAAAAGAGCAGTTACAAGCAATAAAAGAAAGTGATACTTATAAAACAATTAGCATTATTGATAATTGGGATGAATATTTTATCAATGCCAAACAAAAATTACGATTACAGATAAATGAATTAGAAGGTGCAAAATAATGACCTAGTAAAATATGAATATGGTTTAATAAAACGTGTGGGTAATGCCATCAATGTTGCAAATAAATTATTAGCATTAGCTGAACCACTGTTGATACCTTATAGAAAGGGTGATAAATGGGGGTTTTGTACTACAGATAAAAAGATTGTGATTGATTGTGTCTATGATTCTGCTAATTTATTTTCTGAAAATTTTGCAGTAGTAAGCCAAAATGGAAAATATGATTATATAAACAAGCAAGGTAAAATTGTTATTGATTTCGAATACGATTACGCTGATTCATTTTTTTATAATCTATCAGTTATTGAAAAATCAAAAAAGAAAGGGGTAATAAATAACATAAATCAATTAATTGTAGAGCCAAATTTTGATAACCTTTATTTTAGGCGTGATGATTACATACATGTAAAATTGGGCAACAATATTGGTTTAATGGATATTAATTTTCGAGAAATCATCAAACCACAATATCAAGATATAGGAATTTTTTCCCAAGAAGGTTTAGCGAGTTTTAGAACTGATAATTTATGTGGGTATATTAATAGAAAGGGAGATGTAGTAATTCCTCCAAGATTTGATAATGCGGAGGAGTTCAAAAATGGTGTCTCTGTAGTAGAAAATGATGAGGGATATTTTTTAATTGATTTGAATGGAAACAGAATCACTGATTGTCTATTTAAGTATTTAGAATCGTCATTTATTGAAGGTAAAAATCTTTACGCATGTAGTAAAGATGATTTGCATTTCGGGTTTATTGATGATTCAGGAAACGAAGTAATTCCATTCATTTATGATTATGCAGAACCTTTCAGCGAAGGGTTAGCTGTTATTTGCAAGGATGGTAAAGCTGGCTATATCGACAAGAATAATACAATTATTATCAAACCTGAATATGAAACAGCTTATTCTTTTAGGGAAGGTTTAGCAAGAGTAAAAAATAATGGAAAAGAAGGTTTCATTGATAAAGAAGGTAATGTAGCAATCCCCTTTCTATTCGAACCAAGCTCATTTATAACATCATTTGAAAATGGTTATGTAGAAGTCGTTTTTCAAGACAAAAGTGGTGTTATTGACAAAAACGGAAAAATCATTATACCCTTTGATTTTACAAGTGTATTTTATGATTCTGAAATTGATATTTTTTTGGTTTCTCAATACGATTCTAAACTTCAATTTATATCTAAAAACGGATTGAAATATTGGGAGGATTAGGATAATAAAATTATTAAAGCCATGATTACAAAACCAACAGTTTTTATTTTAGGAGCAGGAGCCAGCTATGGCTTTGGGTATCCTTTGGGCAAGAATCTTGTGGAAATAATCTTAAAGAATTTCGACCCTGATAATTCAGATAATGCAATAGAACTTTTTACAGGACTTGGCTTTTCGGAAGAAGAAATAATTTCTTTCCGAAATCAATTAAGATTATCTGCTGCTCCTTCTATTGATAGTTTTTTAGAACCGAGAGGAGAAGATATTAGATACTTAGGGAAATTGGCAATTGCTTATGCTTTAATCCCTTTTGAGAAAACCGAACCTTTATTCTATGAAAGTTCCTGGTATATTACTCTACTAAATAAACTAAAATCTACATTCACGGATTTTGAAAAGAACAGACTTGCATTTATAACATTTAACTATGACCGTTCTTTAGAGCATTTTCTAATGACCGCATTGGTAAATCAATTCAATAAAACTGAACAGGAGGTTGCGGAAAAATTAAAGAAAATTCCAATCATTCATCTTTACGGAAAACTTGGTATGCTCCCTTGGGAAACTGTTAAGTGTGATGAATATTCAAGAGAGTATAACTCCAAAGTATTACCACACCTTTTAAGAAGAAGTAGTAAGTCTCTAAAAATCATATATGACAAACTTGAACAGGATAATGAGGATTTCAGACAGGCAAGAAAAATATTGAGTAATGCAAGAAAAGTTTACTTCTTAGGGTTTGGGTATCATTCAGATAATTTAGAAAGGCTAAGAATTAAATTATTGGCTTCAAGTACAACTGCCATAACAAGTACAACAACTACTCCATCGGTTTCTCGTATTATTGAAGGCACATCTTTTAAATTACCACAAGATGTAAAAGAAAGCATCCCCAAAATTTATAAAATAAGGTTTCCAAATCATGACTGGGATATAAATGAATTTTTTGAACAAAAAATACGATTAGATTAATGCTTCAAACAATAATAAAAATAACCCTTTCACTGATTTTCTTGCTTTGCCTTTTACAAATGCCGTATGGCTATTATCAAGCTGTTCGTTTTATTGGCATGTTAGGTTTTATGTTATTGGCTTATTTAAGTAATCAACAAAACAATAAAATAGAAACCATCATCTACATTGCTCTTGCTTTGCTATTTCAGCCTTTTTTAAAAGTTGCGTTGGGAAGAACTGTCTGGAATATTGTAGATGTTATTGTAAGTGCAGGGCTAATAATTTCACTTTTTGTAAAGCCGAAGAGAACATAAGCTCCTAAAAAACAAAAACTCGGTTTCATCATCCCATGCGGGAGAGAGGATTTACCGGGTATCGCATTGCAAATATACGCCTTTAAACTACATTTGCAACAACTCTTTTAAAGACAATTTGATGAACATTAACGACTTAGAAAAACTGCTTTCAGCAAAAAGGCTTAGCACTTATTACAACTTGTTTCCAACTGACAAGGAAAAAGCTATTGAGTATTACAGGCTTAACACCCAAATTTCAGAATCTCTTTATCCATTGCTTTCCAATCTGGAAAAAGCTTTGAGAAATTCTATACACAACTCTTTCGCCATACATTATAAATCGGCAGACTGGTTTTCACAGTTCAAACAACCAGAATTATTTGACCAGGTTAATGTTGCCAAAAGAAAAATACTTACAGGACACAACCCTATTGTAAGCTTCCCCAAACTTCGCCCATTTAAAAGTTGAATAATTTCTAACTTTAAATGGATATTATGAAAAAAACAAGATTCACCGAAACACAAATTGTAAAAGCAATCCAGGAGCATGAGAACGGCAGAGATGCTAAAGA
>JANXQO010000031.1 GCA_025353485.1 Chitinophagales bacterium | reverse complement strand
TGGAGAGGGGAACTGTAAGCCTCGTTATTATTTGTTGTATTCATAATTACCTCACCCTTAATCCCTCTCCTTTTGGAGAAGGAGACCGGGCATTTGATTTTTTTCAACATTTGTTTTTTACAATTCATCATTTATAGCCTCACCCTTAATCCCTCTCCTTTTGGAGAGGGAGACCGGGTATTTGATTTTTTTTCAACATTTGTTTTTTACAATTCATCATTTATAGCCTCACCCCTAGTCCCTCTCCTTTTGGAGAGGAAGACCGGGCATTTGATTTTTTTTCGACATTTGTTTTTTACAATTCATCATTTATAGCCTCACCCTTAGTCCCTCTCCTTTTGGAGAGGGAGACCGAGGCTAATAATCATTTTTTGGAGGCATTACAAGCTTAGGTTTTGTTGTGATTTTATTGATTGGTTTTATTATTATTTTTTTAATTGGTTTTGTTGTTGAAGATTTTACTATGATCGTTTTTTTTGCCGGATATGGATTTGGTCTTTCAATGGATTTGGATTTGGTTTTTGTTGAAACTGTTTTTTTAAAACCATTTGCAGGCTTAGCCATAGCAGGCTTTAACCAAAAAGGCTGCTCAATCTTTTTATTACCCTTTTTGTCTGCAACTATGGGTTTTAAAAGATTAGCATTTGGTTTTTCGATGGATGATGGAATTGTTTTTACAATTACAGGTTTGGGTTTTTCGGTTATGGGTTGTTCATGGGGAATATCATCAAGCCGGGGGGCTACAGGAATAATGTTGTCATCCTGCTGTTGCTCTAACTGAATATTATTTACGCTGTCATTTGCCTGTTTCTGGGCGTTTACAACTATGCTTTGCATTATTTGTTTTGTTCTTAAAAGATCCTGTACAATATCTTCTGTTCCTCTTTTAACAGCAACCACCTGCCCTTTATACTGCACATTTATTTTTGAATATGTATTCCATCCAACCTTTGTTGCCACCTGCTTATAAAACATAAGAAGGTTATTAAATTTCTCTTCATAATTATCTGCATTTCCAAAAACAATAATTTGATTTCCAACTTTAGGTATCATTTCAAAAGTTCTGTCCGCAGTAATATCTATTTGATCAATTTGTGCCATCCAGAAAGGATCTTTCAAAATGTAACTGCTGATATTTTTTACACCCGTTAATAAATTACTGTCGGCTTTTGTTAGTGCATTTGCCTGCACAGGAAAATTGCTGAACACAGGTACTCTAGCAGATGACTTATCACTTAAAGGCAATCTTGCAAGAGCAGTATCGAGATAAAAAGATGAACCTGCTTTTGTAAAAATTCTTGCCACAGGTTCTCTTTCAATAACTTCTACGGTAAGCGCTTCATTATTATCAAAAAACAATTCAGCGCTTTTTATCCATTCGTTTTTCTTTAATTTATTTTCAATTGCAGCCAGATTAAAAAATCCTAAAATTTTACCCTTTACTGTACCATTACAAAGAGTTTCAAGAAGATTATTAATTTCTTTTTTATCAATAAAAAAATTATTTTGAATGCCCCTGATATTTATATTCACTGCTTTGCAGCGCTTATTATTTCTTAAACTCATAGCAGCCCCCAGCAATACAACTGTTGCCAATCCCAGCAATACCCACAACAGGTTGCCAAAGATCTTTTTAGTGTTATATCGTTTTTGTTCTGACATGCCCCTATCCCCAAAAGGGTATATTTTTATTGTTTAGAATAATTTGTTTTATAGGTTCTATCAATGTATCAATATCACCTGCACCTGCTGTGATGAATAAGGCCCCCTCCAAACCTCCCCCGGTGGGGGGGGCTTTTGAAGTTCTCAAATAATTTAATAGTTCTACTTTTGATTTTATGCTGGCTTTCGCCATTTTCATTTTGTTTAATATCAATTCACTGGTCACACCTTCGATGGGTAATTCCCGTGCAGGATAAATAGGCAACAGAATTACTTCATCTGCCATATCAAGGATGTTTGCAAACGCTGTAGCAAAATCTCTTGTACGTGAATAAAGATGCGGTTGAAAAACAACAGTACACCTCATACCACTGAATAAAGTTTTGGCGCCTGTTATCAATGCTTTTAATTCTTCGGGGTGATGCGCATAATCATCAATAAACACCTCACCCCCCGCCCTCTCCAAAGGAGAGGGAGCTATGATATATTCAAATCTTCTTTTTACACCTTTAAAGTTTTGTACCGCGGATCTTATTTTTTCTGAATCAATTTTTAAATGGTGTGCTACTGAAATTGCTGCCACTACATTTTCCACATTATGCATACCTCCCATATTTAAAACAATGTTATCAAGGGTCCAGTCTGATGTGATCACATCAAAGCTGTAGCCTCCGTTACTCATTGTAATGTTTGAAGCATAAACATCTGCTGCGGAGTTTTGCAGGCTATATCGTAAATGAATTGGCGCCTTTAACTCCTTATCTTTTTTTAAACCATGTTTGCTCAAAAGCAATCCATTGGGTTTTATTTTTCCGGCAAACTCTACAAAAGCATTTTGCATTACCTCTTCTGTTCCATATATATCCAGGTGATCGGCATCCATTGCAGAGATGACAGCCACATCAGGTTTTAATTTTAAAAAACTGCGGTCATATTCATCTGCTTCAACAACACAAATATTTTTTTCACTGCCTCCCGATGCTTCCATCGGGATCTGCGACCAGAAATTGGTATTATAGTTTACCGAAACGCCGCCTAAAAAAGCATTGCATCCATATCCACTATCACGAAGGATGTGCGCTATCATAGCACTGATAGTGGTTTTACCATGAGTACCGGCAACACAGATATTAAAAGAATTATCAGTAATCTTTTCCAAAACATCACTTCGTTTTAAAAGCGGATAATTATTTTGCTGATAATAAATAAACTCTTTATGTTCTTTTGGTACTGCAGGCGTATATACAATCAACTGGGTGTCCTTATCCAATAAATTTATATCATCCGTATAATGAATTTTTATTCCTTCCTTCTCTAATTGTTTTGATAAACTGGTTTCAGCTTTATCATAGCCACTTACTGTAACTCCTTTTGAAATAAAATATCTTGCAAGCGCACTCATACCAATGCCACCGATGCCAATAAAATAAATTCTTGATATGTTTTTCAGATCAACCATTTAATGTTTTCAAAATTTCATTTGCAATTAATTCATCAGCATTAGTATTGCCCAGCTTTGCAATATTTTCTTTCAGCGCATCCGCTTGTACAGCATCATTTGCCAACGTTTTTATTGCACCGGTTAATTTTTCATTTATCTCATTGTCATTTATCATTATGGCTGCATGCTTTGTTACCAATTCATTTGCATTTGCAGTTTGATGATCTTCTGCTGCATGAGGATACGGCACAAAAATTACCGGCTTTGCCACTACGCATAATTCAGCGATAGCCATTGCTCCGGCACGTGATACCACTATATCCGCTGCTGCATAAGCGTATTCCATATTATTGATAAAAGCATTTGTCCAGATATTATTTCTTTCTTCTTCAGCACCTGCAGCAGAAGAAGCATATTCTTTTCCTGTTTGCCATATAAGCTGCAGGTTATTTTCTTTAAAAAAATCAAGATTATTTTCAATTGCGGTATTAATACTTTTTGCCCCAAGACTACCACCCATTACAAAAACCGTTTTCATTTCCTGTTTCAATCCAAAAAATTCAAGCGCTTCTTTTCTTACTATTTTATTTTGAGAAAAAATATTTCGTACCGGATTACCTGTCATTAGAATTTTTTCTGTGGGAAAAAATTTATCCATTCCGTAAGACGCAACAAATATTTTTGCCGCTTTAGCAGAAAGAATTTTGTTGCTTTTACCTGCAAAAGAATTACTCTCATGAAGGAATGTTGGAATGCCACGTGTTTGTGCCAGCCTTACAACAGGAAAGCTTGAATAGCCGCCAACTCCAATGACTGCGTTTGGTTTAAAATCATTTAATATTTTGCGCACCTGCGCAAAACTTTTTGTAAGCTTAAATGGCAACAAAATATTTTTAAGCAAAGAGCTCCTGTTATATCCGGCAATATAAAGGCCCACTATTTTATATCCTGCCTGTGGTACTTTTTCCATTTCCATCCTGCCTTTAGCACCAACAAATAAAATCTCTACATCAGGTTGTTGTGCCTTTAATGCATTGGCTATTGCAATAGCAGGAAAAATATGCCCACCTGTGCCACCACCGGCTATGATAATGCGACAACCCCTGCAACTTTTTAAAGGAGTTTTTTCAAGAGATTTTATGTAGTCTTCTGTTTTCATTCCCCTATCCCCTAAAGGGGGATTTAAGATTTTTATTTTTAGTTTTTATTCAATTACTGTAATTCTTTTTTCTTTTTTGTTCAGTTGTTATTGCGTTTGAAGTGAGTCCCGATAGCTATCGGGACAACCATGTTTAATTATGCACTGGCGCCTGCTGCTACATAATCTTTTTCATCTTCATCCGCATCAACCATAACCGTTTTGCCTTCCATTTGTTCAACATTACGAGCCACGCTTAAAATAATTCCGATAGCGAAACAGGTGAACCACAAACTGCTGCCACCCATACTCACCAAAGGCAACGTAACACCTGTTGTAGGGAACACATTTACGTTTACTGCCATATTTACCATCGCCTGTATCACGAGTGTGAAACTCAGCGCCACCGCAAGAAATGCCCCGAATGCATAAGGGCATCTTTGAAAAAGCCGGATGCTTCTAAATAAAAACCACAAATAAATAAACATGATTATGGCACCACCCACCAAGCCATATTCTTCAATAATAATTGCATAAATAAAATCGCTGTATGGATGTGGCAAAAAATTGCGTTGCTCGCTTTTACCGGGACCATTACCAAACCATCCGCCTTTTGCAATTGCAATTTTTGCCTGCTGAACCTGGTAAGATGCATCTGCTTTATCAGCATACATAAAATCCTGTACACGCTTTATCCATGTTGGCATTCTACCAAAAGTTAATACTGCCGGAAGTTCTTTTGTTTTATGTTGCTCTTTATCATAATAACTTTTGGATACAATAATTAAAAAGATAAGGGGAATTAATGCTGCACCAACAACTAATAAAATATGCCTGGTTTTTACTCTTCCGATGAACATAAGCATAAGCCCTGTACCACCTGTTAACAGCGCTGTGGAAAGGTTTGCAGGTGCTATCAATAAGCAAATAATTATCACAGGTACGATCAAAGGAAGAAATCCTTTTTTAAAATTCTTTATTACATTTTGCTTTCTGCTAAGCTGCTTGCTTATGTACATAAATAGTGCAAGCTTGGCAAGGTCAGAAGTTTGAAATGTCATGTTGATGACAGGCAGTTTTATCCAGCGGTTTGCTTCGTTAATGCTGCTGCCAAATTTTAATGTGTAAAATAAGAGTGGGATCGATAATAAGAATAAAATCGTTGCCACTCTTGAATATATGGTGTAATTCACTCTGTGTGCAAAGTAGATGATAAGTACGCCCAGTACGATAAATGCTATCTGCTTAAATAAATAACTTTCAGTACTCCTGTTCATTTTATACGCCAACGAGCCAACGCTGCTATATACAACAAGGATGCTGACCAGCGTTAATAAAATAACAATAGCCCAAATGACTTTATCGCCTTTAGTGCGGTTAAGAAATACCTCACCCCTACCCCCTCTCCACGAGTGGAGAGGGGAACTGTAAGCCTCGTTATTATTTGTTGTATTCATAATTACCTCACCCTTAATCCCTCTCCTTTTGGAGAGGGAGACCGGGCATTTGTTTTTTTATCAGCATTTATTTTTTACATTTCATCATGTGTTCTATTATCAGCAACCTCACCTTTAGTCCCTCTCCTTTTGGAGAGGGAGACGGGGCATTTGTTATTTTACCAGCATTTGTTTTTTACATTTCATCATGTGTTCTATTATCAGCAACCTCACCCTTAGTCCCTCTCCTTTTGGAGAGGGAGACGGGGCATTTGTTATAATTCTTTTACTGCATTTTTAAATTGTCTCCCTCTGTCTTCATAATTTTTAAAAAGATCGAAACTTGCACATGCAGGAGAAAGCAGTATAGCATCTCCTTTGTTTGCAAAATGAAATGCGGATTGCACCGCATCTTTTGCATTGTTTGTATTAACAATCAGTTCTACTTCGTTTCCAAATGCCTCATGAATCTTCCTGTTGTCTGTACCCATACATACAATGGCTTTTACTTTTTCTTTTACCAGCTCTTTAATTAAAGAATAGTCATTGCCTTTATCTATGCCGCCCAGTATCAAAATTGTTGGATGGGTCATACTCTCTAACGCATACCATGTACTGTTTACATTGGTGGCTTTACTGTCGTTAATAAACTCAACGCCTTTAATGGTTGCTACATGCTCCATCCGATGCTCAAGGCTTTCAAATGTTTGAACCGCATCTCTTATTTTTTCTTTTCTTATATCCATTACAACTGCGGCAAGCCCTGCCGCCATTGTGTTATACTGGTTATGTTTTCCTTTTACTGCAAAATCTTCAATGCTCATAGTTACTTCTTCCTGTTTCCATTTTAAATGCATTTTTGCATCTGATATATATGCGCCTTGTGGTAATGGTTTACTCATAGTAAATGGTAATGGGTTAGACCTGATTAAAAAATTGTTTATGTTCTTCATAGTTATTTCATCATCCAGGCAATAAATAAATACATCCTTTTCTGTTTGATTTTCTGTTATTCTGAATTTGCTTTTGATATAATTTTCAAACTTGTAACCGTACCTGTCTAAATGATCTTCAGTAATGTTTAACAGTATGGCTATATCCGGTCTGAAAGTTTTTATATCATCCAATCGAAAAGAACTTATTTCTACTGCGTACACCTCTTTTGGATCTTCAGCTATTTGTCTTGCGAATGAATAACCAATGTTCCCCACCAGGGCACAACTAAAGCCTGCTGTTTTGCAGATGTGATACATCAATGCTGTTGTTGTACTTTTTCCATTGCTGCCTGTTATTGCTATTATTTTACTACCGCCTTTATACCTGTATCCAAATTCTATTTCACTTATTATATCTATTCCTTTTGCTCTTATCTTCTTTATTAATTCATTTTCTTCCGGTATGCCCGGGCTTTTTATTATCACATTTGCACTTAAAATTCTTTCGAGAGTATGCCCTTCTTCAAACTCAATTTTATGTAACTCAAGCTCATTTTTGTACACTGCATTTATTTCACCTGAATTACTTACAAAAACCTCATGCTCTTTTTGCTTAGCCAGCAAAGCTGCACCCAGCCCACTTTCGCCGGCTCCAAGTATGATAATTTTTTCTTTCATCCATTTTTTACTGTTAAGAAAAAAATGGTTTTTCAATGGTATAAAACTTAATGGGCCTTGTTTAGTTCACAGATATTGGAATTATTTGTTTTTCTCAGAACTTCTTCAAAGGACCTGGATCTTAAAACCAGAAAAATGGCTTTTCAATCACTATTTTTTATTATCTCAATTTTAATGTTACCACCGCTGTAACAACAGATAAAATTGTGATTACCCAAAACCTTACTGCAATTTTGCTTTCATGATAACCCTGCATCTGGTAATGATGATGCAGGGGACTCATTAAGAAAATTCTTTTGCCTACTCCATATTTTCGCTTAGTATATTTAAAATAAGATACCTGGCACATCACGCTAAGAAGCTCTACAAAAAACACGAAGCAAAAAATGGGTATCAACAATTCTTTACGAACAATAATTGCCAGCGATGCTATGATACCCCCTAATGCAAGGCTGCCTGTATCACCCATGAAGATCTGCGCCGGGTAAGCATTGTACCACAGGAAGCCAACACATGCGCCAACAAATGCTGCGATAAAAATTGCCAGCTCGCTAAGATTCGGGATATACATTATATTGAGATAATCGGCAATCCTAACATCGCCGCTTACAAACACAAATACTCCGAGGCCTATGCCGATTATTGCGCTAACACCTGTTGCCAGGCCGTCTAATCCATCAGTAATATTTGCACCGTTTGATACTGCGGTTACAATAAATATTACAATGAGAATGTATAAAATGAACGTATAGTTTTCAAGGCTCTTAGGCAAAAGCTTTGCATAATTAAACTCATGTGTTTTTACAAAAGGAATTGTTGTAATGGGTGTTTTAACGGTTACGAACCGATGAATTTTTCCATCTGCTATAATAGTATCTTCTTTTAATATCCGCACACCTCTTTGATGTGACCAAGCAGTATCAGCGGCACCTGCAATCACTTCTCTTTTTACAACAACACTTTGGTTAAAATAAAGTGTTGTACCGATTATGATGCCCAGCATTACCTGCCCAAATACTTTAAACCAACCTGCCAGCCCATCAGCATTAGTTTTGTGATAATCAATTCCTTTTTCTTTTGCTATTCGTTTTGCTTTTATTTTAAGATAATCATCAATAAATCCTATAATGCCCAGCCAGACTGTACTTAGGATCATAAGCCTTACGTAAACTTTATTAAGATTTGCCAATAATAAGGTTGGGATAAGTATGGCAAGTATGATGATGATACCTCCCATTGTAGGTGTGCCTGTTTTTTGCTTCTCCCCCCTTAAACCAAGAGCACGAACAGATTCACCAATTTGTTTTCGCTTTAAAAAGTTGATTATTTTTTTACCGAAAACTGTTGTAATTACTAATGACAGGATCACAGCCATCAACACCCTAAAGGTGATGAACTGGAATAGCCCGCTGCCGGGAAATTTTATTCCATTTTTTGTGAGCCAGTTAAATAAGTGATACAACATATAAAAACGGTTACGGGTTGCCAGTTACGGGTTACCGGTTATTTATCTAATAATTCAAACATTTCTGCCAATACTGCTTTATCATCAAAAGGATATTTAATTCCTTTTATTTCCTGATATTTTTCATGTCCTTTGCCTGCCACTAATACAATGTCTTCTCTTTTAGAAAAGCTTACAGCAGTTTTAATGGCTTCTTTTCTATCTGCAATTGAAATATATTTTTTGCGGCAGGTAATGTTTACACCGCTTTCCATATCTTTTATAATTTCATTCGGATCTTCGCTCCGTGGATTATCAGAAGTAAAAAATATTTTATCGCTGTGTTCGCAAGCAACTTCTGCCATAATGGGACGTTTAGTTTTATCCCTGTCACCGCCGCATCCCACTACCGTAAAAATTTTTTCTTCTCCCTGGCGTAAATTTTTTATCGCTGCTAAAACATTTAATAATGCATCAGGCGTGTGAGCATAATCAATTATCCCAATAACTTTTTCCTTGGGGGAAACCATGTAATCAAATCTTCCTTCAGCACCTGTAAGGCTACTTAATACCTGCAATACAATTTGTTTTTCTTCTCCCAAACAAACTGCTGCACCATATACTGCCAAAAGATTATAGGCATTAAAAATTCCTATTAACTTAAAATGAACTTCTGTTTCATTAATGGTCATCAATAAACCTCTCAAACTATTCTCCAGTATTTTTCCTTTAAAATCAGTCATTGTCTTAAGGCTGTAAAAATATTTTTTTGCTTTTGTATTTTGCAGCATTACCGCTCCCCGCTTATCATCTGCATTGGATATAGCAATGGCAGAAGAAGAAAGCTGATCAAAGAATTTTTTCTTTGCTTTTATATATTCATCAAATGTTTTATGGTAATCAAGATGATCATGTGTGATGTTGGTAAATATGCCTCCCGTAAATTGAAGGCCGGCTACTCTGTGCTGATCTAATGCATGAGAACTCACTTCCATAAATACATGCGTACAGGAAGCGTTTACCATTTTTGACAGTAATTCATTTACACTTATTGCATCGGGTGTTGTATGGGTTGAGGGTAAAATTTCTTCAGCAATTTGGTTTTGCACGGTGCTTATCAAACCACATTTATAACCAAGCGAAGAATATAATTTGAATAATAGTGTGGCAACAGTTGTTTTGCCGTTAGTGCCGGTAACACCAATTAATTTTATTTGATGTGATGGCTGCCTGTAAAAATTATGCGCCATAATGCCTGCAGCTGCGGCACTGTTCTCAACAACTACATACATCATTCCCACATTAAGATTAGCGGGGAGGGCTTCGCAAATAATAACAGAAGCGCCATTTGTTACAGCCGTATCAATATAATTATGCCCGTCAGTATTAGTTCCTTTTATAGCTATGAAACATGAACCGGCATTGACTTTCCGGGAATCAATTTGCAGATCATTTACTGCGTCAACTGCCTTGCCGGTTGTTGACCTGATATTTACTGAATACAATATGTTCTGCAATGATGCCATTAATTCAATTGTATATTTATTAATTGTCCCCTGATAAATGATGTTCCCGCCTGCAATGATTGATAGATCACTTTTCCTCTGCCGCCTGCAGTAACTTTTAAACCATAATTTTCCAACATATAAACTGCATCTTTTAAACCCAGCCCTACAACCTTTGGTATAATTGAAGACTGTGCAGAAGGGCTATTGACCGCATTTAGAATTACTTTATTATTATACATATTTATACTTCTCCAATATCCTGCAGCCGCTGAATCTAAATAAGGCATGTTTAAAAAACCTAATATTTTATTTACATCATTTTTTAACCCGTAATAATTATAGACGGAGGTATCATTAACTGCAGCAGATTGAAAGAAGGAAGAATTAGAAATATTTGATGAATAAATTTTATCAGCCACTTCTCTAAAAACCGGGCCTGACACAACACCACCATACGCCAGCTTTGATTCATTACTGTTTTGTATAACTACCGCAATCGTGTACTTTGGTTTTTCAGTTGGGAAAAAACCAATGAAAGCTGATTGATAAATTTTATTACCCTTATTATATCCTTTATTATCCAATGCTGTTACTGCGGTACCTGTTTTGCCGGCAAACGAATACACTGCTGTTTTTAAACTATGACCGGTTCCGTGTTCACTTTCCACCACATCAAGCAGGCAGGCTTTTAATTTCCCCAATGTTTCGTCACTGCAAACTTTTTCTACCAAAACCTGTGGGGTAAACGATTTTATATCAACGCCCATTTCCCGGATTGAATTAACGAGATAGGGTTTCATCATTTTACCATTATTAGCAACAGCATTATACATCATCAGCATGTGTAAAGGAGTCACCAATTCTTCGTAACCATGTGCCATAAAGGGTAATGTGGTTGCACCCCAAAATTTTCCTCCGGGTTTTTTAATCAGCGGTGTTGCCTGCCCAACAATATCAATACCTGTTGCAGTATCTAATCTTAAATGATGCAAATGATTATAAAACTGCCTGGGATTATCATGATAATATTCTTCTGCTAGCTTGGCAAAAGCAACATTGGAAGATCTTGCAAAAGCTTCCTTAACAGTAATTCTTCCCGTACCTAAATGAGAATCTGAAATGTTTAGTCCATAGAAAGATTTTCTTCCACCCTCGCAATCCACAATGGTATTTGTGTCAACATGTTTATCTTCTAAAAGAGATAATAATGTTGCCAGTTTAAAAATGGAACCAGGCTCAGTTTTTTTACCGATGCCATAATTATAATCTTCCATGTATGTTGCATCCGGACGTTTACCAAGGTTTGCAATGGCTTTAATTTTGCCGGTAGTGGTTTCCATTACAATGCATGTACCATGCAAAGAGTTGTTTGCCACCATCATTTTCATCAGTGCATTTTCAGCAACATCCTGCATGTATGTATCAATAGTTGTAATAATATCTTTTCCATTCTCGGCTTCAATTTCAGCACCATCAACAGGTACGTATACGCCTGCCATATAACGCATCAAACGCTGTCCTGTTTGGCCTTTCAGCAAACTGTCATACGTTCTTTCAAGGCCCACATTTTTACTTGTATCTCCACGGGAAAGACCGATGGTACGGTTGGCCAGCAATACATAAGGATTTACCCTGCTATCCCTTACGTCAATAATAAATCCGCTTTTATTTCTACCTTCTTTTACTAAAACAAAATCTCTTAATTGTTTGTATTGCTCAAATGATATCTTTCGTTTCAGCAAAAAATACCTGTCTTCATTTTTATAAGCAACTGATAATTCTTTTTTATAATCATTTAATGATGCATCATTAAAAAGATTTGCTAATGAAATGCTGAGGGAGTCAACATTATCATAAAATCTTTTTCCATGTTTTTCACGTAATCCTTCGGCACCAAAATCAATATAGATATCAAATACCGGGATAGAGGTGCTGAGCATGTTACCATCTTCGCTGTAAATACTTCCTCTTTCTGCATTTATTGGCATGTACTTTAAATGCAGGCTGTCACTCATGCTCTTCCAATAATCACCCTGTACACGCTGGATATAAAAAGCTCTGCCCAACACTACAACTCCCAGCATAATAATGCCAAGGAAGCAGAGGTAAACCCGCCATAGTATATCTTTTTTTACATCCAATTTTTCTCTGTTTAGAGACAAGGCATGCCTTGTCTGTACTTATGTTAGTTTTTTGTGCTGTCGCCAATTTTAATTGGAGGAGCAGCAAGTTCTTTTAGTCCCAATGGTTCAACAGCTTTTACCAATTCACTTTCTTTACTTCTGAATATCACATCCCGTTTTACCGTTTTAAATTCATACTCCATTTCTTTTAGATGCTTTGCTGTGGCATTTATTTTACGAATGTTCTTATCTGCATAATGACCATTGGCGATATACAAAACAGTAAGTAATGCGGTAAATAAAAAGAAAGGAATATTCTTTACAATCCACCTGTAATAAAGCCACTTTTTCCAATCCCTTTTAGGATTTAAAATTTTGTCTTTATAATTGTTTAGCGGATTTTGAGGCATTAGTTTTAAATAATTATTTTAGTTTTAAATTTTTTCTTTTCAGCTATACGAAGCTTTGCGCTTCTTGCTCTCGGGTTTTGCCTGATCTCTTGTTCACCGGGAATTATCGGCTTTTTTGTGATAATGTGAATTGGGCTTTCGCTTTTTGTTCCATATACCACATCAGTTTTTGCTTCATCAATTCCTCTAAAAAAATTCTTTACAATCCTGTCTTCTAAAGAATGAAATGTTATCACTGCTATACGCCCATTTTCTTTTAAAACATCCATGCTTTGCCGCAACATTTCTGTAAGCGCTTCCAATTCATCATTCACTTCAATCCTTAACGCCTGGAAAACCTGGGCAAAATATTTATTGGGATTACCTTTAACAGACGTATGAACAGCATTTTTAAAATCATTACTTGTTTTCATTGATGTTTTACTTCTCTGCTCTATAATTGTTCTGGCTAATGTTTTTGAATTGGTAATCTCTCCGTATTGTTCAAAAATTTTATGCAGTTTTTCTTCAGGATAATTTTTTAAAACATCCATTGCCAGCAAAGACTGTCGCTGATCCATCCGCATGTCCATGTCTGCATTAAAACGGGTTGAGAATCCACGCTCTGCTTTATCAAACTGATAACTGGAAACACCTAAGTCTGCTACTATTCCATCAACCTCTTTTATCTTATGCAATCGGAGAAAATTTTGCAGGTGACGAAAATTTTGCGGAATAAAAATTAACCTTTCATCAACAGGTACACCTGCCTGTCCGGTAGGCAGGTTTTTCTTTGCATCTTCATCCTGGTCAAAAGCAATTAATCTTCCTGCTTTATTTAATTTCTCCAGAATAGCTTTGCTGTGTCCACCCCCACCAAATGTGCAATCAACATAAACTCCTGATGGATCAATTTTTAATCCTTCTATAACCTGCTGCAACATTACCGGCACATGATAAATGCCCTGTTGCATAAATTATAGTTCATTTTTTTTATCACCTGCCATAACATCTTTAGCCAGATTGCTAAATGCTTCCGGTGAAAAAGTTTCAAGAACTGCCGGTATTTATTTTTATCCCAGATCTCAATTTTATTTACTGCCGAAACCAATACAATATCTTTTTCCAATCCTGCGTACTCCATTAAATTTTTGGGTATCAATAACCGGTTGGCACTATCCAGTTCAACCTGTGTTGCGCCATTTAAAAAGTAACGCCTGAACTGGCGGACTTTAGGCTCAAAATCATTCAAATCACTTATCTCAGAAAAGATGGGTTTCCAGCTTTTCATTGGGTACAGGCTTAAACATTTTTCAAAGCCCCTGTTTATTATAAAATGCTCTGAACCACCTTCCGGTAATTGCTTTTTAACTGCCGAGGGAAGAAGAAATCTTCCTTTAACATCCATTGTTGATTCGAATTCACCTATAAAGCCTATCATTATTAAGGGTTTAGAGCGATAGTGGCAATAATTTCCACAAAATAACACTTTTTCCCACTTGACAAACAAAATTTTAAAAATCTTTTTATACACATAATTTTAAATGGATTTATTATTTTACTAATAAATAAAAAATGACGCCAGGTTATTCAGGCACTCCGCTTTTAAAAAAATTGGGTATTAAAGAAGAAATGAAAGTGCAATTGATTGGGCAACCTGAAAATTATTTTGATCTTTTAGAAAAAAATATTTCATCGCAATTTTGTAAAAAAACAGAAACTCCTGACCTCATTCATTTGTTTGTTAAGACAAAAAAAGTATTTGAAAAAGAAATGGAAACGATAAAGCAGAACATGAAACAAACAACTGTTATTTGGGTATCATGGTACAAAAAGAGCGCAGGAATTTTGACAGACATTACAGAAGATGTTATTAGAGGTTATGCATTACGAAATGATCTTGTTGATGTAAAAGTTTGCGCTGTAAGTGAAATATGGAGCGGATTAAAGTTAGTAGTTCCTTTAGTTAAAAGGTAAATTTAATAAAGTGTTATACTTCAGGAGGAGTTATATTTTTTTGTGGCATATCGATTATAAAACAACTGCCTTTACCTAATGTACTTTCTGCCTTTATCTTTCCGTGATGGGCATTTATAAGAGTTTTTACATAACTTAGTCCTAAGCCAAAACCCTTTACATTATGAAGATTACCTGTATGTGCACGATAAAATTTTTCAAAAATCCGGTGCAGTGTTTCTTTATTCATCCCTATTCCATTATCCTCAATCTTAATGCGAAAATGATTGTTGATATTTTGAGTACATAATTTAATCATCAAATTATCTTTCGAATATTTCAGGGCATTGTCCAGCAAATTATTTACAAGATTTGTAAAGTGTACTTCATCTGCGGATATTAAATCATTTGTGGCCTCTAAACTCACTTCAAGTTTTCCATGTTTTTCTTCAACAGGTAATTTCATATTGTTAACTGCTGTATTAATTAAATCATGTGCATGTAAGGTTTTTAAATTTAATTGTATCTGTTGTTTATCTAACATTGCGGCTTGCAATATCGTTTCAACCTGCTTATTCATACGCTTATTTTCTTCTTTGATTATCCCTGAAAAATAATCTATTTTAACTCTGTCATTTATCACCTTTTCATTTTTTAAAGCATCTACAGCAAGAGAAATGGTAGCAAGCGGTGTTTTAAATTCATGTGTCATGTTGTTGATAAAATCAGATTTTATTTCACTTAATTTTTTTTGTTTTAATAAGGCTTTTAGGGTGATGAAAAATGCAGCAAAAATAAGAATAGTAAACAGGACAGAGCTGACCACCATCCACGACATTTGCTTCCAAACAATGTTTTTAAAATCCGGAATTACAACTACAAGCAGTTCTTCAGGAGATACTCCCTCAGAGATGCTGCCGCTTGGAGAAATTAAAGGATATACAATAGATTTATTTTTAGCTGAATCCTGATACAGCCTTGCGAAGTTATCTGATAAAATCTGTTCACCTATAATTGGGCCTACCGCAAATTCAAAAGGCGTTTCTTTCAATCCATGTATTTCAAATGCATTTTTTATTTTACTGCGTATTTCCTCCCGGCTAAAACTATGTGATATAGTTAAAGAAGATCCGGTTAAGGGAGAAAGTACATCATTGTTTTTTCTATTATCAAAAGGAGATAAATTTCCTTTTTGCTCTACTAATTCCATACCCGCAGTTGCTGTAACTATTGCTAAATGCTCCTCAAACTGGTGTTCCTTATCATTAAGCATTTGCTTTAACCATAATACCTGGAAGAATATCAATCCTATGAGTGAAAGAAAAACAAGAACAGTTATGATTGGAAATATTTTCTTCATGAACTACAAAATTAACCCCGGCATTATCCTTAAAAAAAATGTGAGAAGAGATTAAGCAATTTTTTAACTAAGTATTATCTTTCTAAAAATATTGAAAAATATTTTAGTAAAGCAATAAACACTTCATGAAATAAATATAATTTAGAATAATGGTTTCACCAGCAAGAGGCACATTATTAATTGCCAATCCATTTTTAAAGGATCCAAACTTTATACGAAGTGTAATTTTTCTTTGTGAACATAAAGAAGAAGGAAGCTTTGGATTTGTGCTGAATAAAAAATTTTCTAAAACTTTAGATGAGTTGATCCCGGAGTTAGAGGAATATAAAATTCCTGTTTATTATGGAGGTCCTGTTCAAAAAGATACCATACATTTTCTGCATCAATATCCTGAACTAATACCTGGTGGTGAAGAAGTGCTTGATGGCGTTTACTGGGGAGGGAATTTTGAAAGCCTCATTTCTTATGTAAAAAATAATGCTATTGATTTTAATAAGATAAGATTTTTTATTGGCTACAGCGGTTGGAGCGAAGGACAGTTAGCTGGTGAACTGGAGGAAAAAAGCTGGCTTACCGTTGATGCTATACGAAAACTTATTTTTCATAAAAAGCCCGAAGAGACCTGGAAAGATTCCTTAAAACATTTAGGAGGTGATTACGAAATGATGATTAACTTTCCGATTGACCCGCAATTGAATTAGGCTGATGATTAAGGTGGTATAAATGGAATAAAAAGGCAATAAAAAATAATTGTGATTAACTTATCTTTCTTAAAAAAATAATTGCTCTATACTTTTTTAAAATTTCCGGCAAAACTGGCTTTATATTTTTATTGCAGAAAAATAATTATTAATAAAAAAGAATTGTTACAAAGGGATGGCCCTTTGCTGATAGCCGCCAATCATCCCAACTCATTTTTAGATGCCATTATTTTAGCTACGTTATTTAACCGTCCGGTCTATTCTCTTGCAAGAGGTGATGTTTTTATAAATAAATTTTACAAAAGATTACTTCTATCCTTAAACATGTTACCAGTTTACAGGATAAGTGAAGGCGCTGAAAATCTTGAACATAACTATACAACATTTTCTTCGTGCATTGATATCTTTAAAAAAAATGGAATTGTTTTAATTTTTAGTGAGGGCAGATGTATAAACGAATGGCATTTAAGACCATTAAAAAAGGGTACGGCAAGATTGGCGATAAGTGCATGGCAGCAAGCTATCCCATTAAAAGTTATACCCCTTGGGATTAACTATAGTTCGTTTAGAATATTTGGAAAAAATGTAATCCTGAATTTTGGAGAGTTAATTGAAAAAGAAAGTTTTAATGAAGCCATTCCTGCAGGCCAGGGAATAAATACATTTAATAAAAAATTACAAAAGCAGTTAAAACGCCTGGTGATAGAAGCAGAGGTTTCCGACAAAGAAAAGATTAAAAAAATATTTTTTGTACCTCAACCGGTAATAAAAAAAATATTACTTTTTCTCCCTGCAGTTATTGGATGGCTTGTGCATGCTCCATTGCATTACCCTATCATTTTATTAATTAAAAACAGAGCCAATGATCATTACGATTCTATTGTAGTTGGCTTATTGTTTATACTTTATCCAATTTATCTTTTAGCAATTATAGCAACTGTTTATCTAATCACTAAATCTCTGTTAGCATTTTTTATTCTTATTTTAATTCCATTTACTGCATGGTCACTACTTCAATTGAAGAGACAGGTAAAATGAAATAAAAATTATTGGAAAGGTTTCTACTTTTTTCTCACGTAAGTAAAATCATAAGATGTTACCCATATTTTGCCACCATCATTTGATGTTTCATTAAATTGCCTTACCTGGTTTGGTCCCTGGTTATAAAAAATGAATCTGCCCATAATTTTATTGCCTTGCGCATCATAGTTTTCAAATGTAAAACGCATTGCACTGTCTTTATATTCGCCATTAACAAAATCCTGTATGCCATTGGCATAAGAACCAACCCATACCTGTTTCCATCTATGTGTTATACCATCAACAAAATTTAAACTTTTGCCGTTACTTAACGGGCTTGTCCAATTTTCCAAAAGTGCACATCCTGAAGAAACCAATTGAATAAGACTATGCCCCACTATGTTTTTTGCACCGGCAGGATACACATCCCACTCCCCTATCCAAAAATCAAACTCTCTGGCTTGTGGGTTTGCCATACATGGATTAACAATACCATAAACCCTTTCTCTTGTTTTTTTAAACCTGCTGTCATTTCTTATGTTATTAAAATCTTTTGAAGTATCAATTTCAGAAAGATTAATATAGCCTGCTATTATCGCACTGTCAAGATTTGTAAATGCTTCGTCTGTTTTATTCAGTATAGCGCTAACTCTTGCCATGCGTGATAATATAGAAGCTTTAACCGCCAGATTAGGATTAGATAATAATGCCCTTTGGTAATACGTATTTGCAATAGTGTAATTACCTAAATTCTGATTTGCAAATGCTATCCTGTTTAGATGAATTGCATCATGCGATGTATCTTTTAATAACCTTTCGTAATATGATTTGGCATTCTTCCAATCAAAAGCATAATAAAAAGAATCTGCCCTTGACATGGTAACCGAAAGTGAGGTTTGTGCCTGCAATAAATTTACAAAGCCACAAAAAAGCATGCAGACAAATATTAAAATATTGATTCTCATAAAACAGTAAATTAAAAAGCGGTTGTGAATATCAAGCCGCAATACTATAAGAATATCTATAAACAAAACAGGTGAAAATTGACTTTATTACTGTCTGAAATTTTGCGGACTTATTAAAAAATGTTTTTTAAAAAGTTTGCTGAATGAATTTATATCACTGTAACCAACATGCGAACAAATTTCGGAAACACATAATTTAGAATTATTAAGCATTTGCTTTGCCACAGTAATTCTTTTTTGGATAAGGTATTGATGAGGCGTTATATTAAAATATTTTTTAAACTCCCGCAACAAATAAAAACTGTTCAGGCATCCTATTGTGGCTAATTGTGCAAGGTTGATATCATCCATATAACATGATTCGATAAAATCTTTTACGTAATGCAGGCGCTTATATAATTCCTTTTGGGTTGATTGCTTACACGCCTTTACCTGTTTAATTTCTTCATCAACCTGTTGCTGCAGAACAAATATCTTTTCAAGCAAAGAATAATAGGTTTCCTCAATGAGCATTTTATTATTCGCAAAATTTTTAATAAGGTAACGCAGTTTTAGTAATAGCGGGCTAACCAGGCTATCATGCCTGTATAATTTTTGAACAAAATCTTTTTGTTGTTTATAAAAATAAGACGGGTTGTCAATAAGCATATCATCTGAACATGATAAAGAGCAGAAGACGTCATTTACGATTGACTCTGTAAAATTTAATGTGAAAGACTCAACTTTTGTATTTGAAAAAATATGACTGGAATAATATTCTCCCTCATTAAGAATTAAAAATCCATCATCGTTTACAGAATAAATTCTGTTACTCACTTTGTAATATTCATTACCGTTAAATGCGCATTTAATCGAAAAGCATCCCCAATGCTCAGCATAAGAAATATCAGATGAAAAAGCGGTAATAATTATATTCGATTGCCTGAAACGTTTATTGTATGCTTCAATGTCAAATCCTTTTTGTTTAAAATCAGGGAAGTCATTCATTAATAGTATGTGACAGGTATTCTCCAAAATATAATGGTTGATGACCAAATATCAAATTAGAGAATAATTAATTATCAGGAAAAGAAAATATATAAATGGTAAGAGACAATTAAAAAAAAGTCACTAACAATGAGGGCGAAAATAATTATTCGATAATAAAATTTTATTCTTCGGCAGCCCCTTCCACTAATACAGTGGTTTTATTATTTATTACTTCTACAAATCCACTTTGAATATTATAATGAGTTGTTGAGGTTTTATCTTTTAATATTTTAAGCTTGCCTGCTTTTAAAGCGCTTACCAGGGGAGCATGTTTTTCCAATACTTCAAATGAACCGGAGATGCCGGGAAGCTGTACTCCATATACTTCTCCACTGAATATTTTTTTTTCGGGTGTTAATATTTCTAATGTCATAAGCCCCTGTGCCTCCCCGAAGGGGAGCACTTAGTTTTATAATTTATAATTTAATTCGATTTTCATCCGCTTCGGTAAAAGTTCAATATTGGTATGTGGTACAAGTGAGCCCCGATAGCTATCGGGACAACGATGATGCTATGAAAAAAGAATGCTCGTAACCAAAAGAACTAAAACATAATCTTCGCTTCTCTCTTCTACTTTTCCTCCCCTTTAGGGGAGATAGAGGGGCTTCTTCGGTTCTACCTTTTCCATTTCCTCGCCCCGTTGGGGGAGATAGATGGGCTTTTTATGCCTGTGCCGCTTCCATCATCTTCTTACCTTTCTCCATCGCATCTTCAATGGTACCTACCAGGTTAAATGCCGCTTCAGGATATTCATCCACTTCACCATCCATTATCATGTTAAATCCACGGATAGTATCTTCAATAGGAACCAATACGCCTTTCAATCCGGTGAACGCCTCGGCAACATGGAATGGCTGTGATAAGAAACGCTGAACACGTCTTGCACGGCTAACCGTTAATTTATCTTCATCACTCAATTCATCCAAACCAAGAATGGCAATAATATCCTGCAATTCTTTGTACCGTTGCAAAATTAATTTTACCCTGTTGGCACAATCATAATGAACATCACCAACAATTTGCGGAGTAAGAATTCTTGATGTAGAATCCAATGGGTCAACGGCAGGATAAATTCCAAGATCGGCAATTTTTCTGCTCAATACTGTTGTTGCATCAAGGTGAGCAAAAGTTGTTGCAGGAGCCGGATCAGTTAAATCATCTGCAGGAACATACACTGCCTGAACGGAAGTGATAGAACCATTTTTTGTAGAAGTAATTCTTTCCTGCATCAATCCCATTTCAGTTGCAAGCGTTGGCTGGTAACCTACTGCAGAAGGCATACGGCCTAACAATGCCGATACTTCTGAACCTGCCTGTGTAAAACGGAATATATTATCTACGAAAAATAAAATGTCTTTTCCTTTTCCTGTGCCATCGCCATCACGAAAATATTCTGCAATAGTCAATCCGCTTAAAGCTACACGGGCTCTGGCTCCCGGGGGTTCATTCATCTGGCCGAAAACAAATGTTGCTTTACTATCTTTAAGTTCTTCCATGTTCACACTTTCCAAATCCCATCCGCCTTCTTCCATACTATGAATAAACTTATCGCCATATTTCATAATGCCTGCTTCTATCATCTCTCTCATCAAGTCATTGCCTTCACGGGTTCTTTCACCCACACCGGCAAACACTGATAAACCTGCGTAAGATTTTGCAATATTATTGATCAGCTCCTGTATCAAAACCGTTTTACCAACACCGGCACCACCAAACAAACCGATTTTACCTCCCTTTGCATACGGCTCAATAAGATCGACAACTTTAATACCGGTATATAAAATTTCTGAAGCTGTACTTAAATTTTCAAACAACGGCGGCTTATTATGTATCGGGCGGCCACCAACTTTACTTACCTGCGGCAAACCATCAATAGCATCGCCTGTTACATTAAATAAGCGACCATTAATATCATCTCCAATTGGCATTAATATGGGTGAACCAAGGTCAATAACATCCATTCCACGTTTCAACCCTTCAGTACCATCCATTGCAATGCAGCGAACACTGTCTTCCCCCAAATGCTGCTGAGTTTCCAATATCACTTTATCACCATTAGGCCGGGTAATTTCCAATGCATGAAGAATTTCGGGCAGCTTATTATCACCTGTAAAATGCACGTCAATCACAGCCCCAATAATCTGTTTTATCTTTCCAACGTTTGCCATAAAATTTTATTTTTCTATCTGATCCGAAGGATCGGATTCTTCGAGGCGCAAAGGTAAGGGTTGAGGGTTGAAATGAAAAATTCAGAATGAAAAAAAATTGAGCATTCCGGCAAGCCTGCCTGCCCACAAAGGCATCGCTGCGCAAGCCGTCGGGCTAAAGCCCTTTCTGTACTTATATTTCACTAACCCCAGCCTTAAGGCTGGGGTTATAAATGCAAAACTCCAAGCTGGGCTTTAGTCCAATATTAATCGGCTATAATGTTTTCTAAGAACAAAAAGTGAATAAACAAATTCTATTATCCAATTAGAAATCCGAAATTTTTTTATCTGTTTTCCTCAATCCATTTGTACAAATATTGAATTGTTTTACTCATAGATTTAAGATTTGTTCTAAGGTGTAATGGCGGAATCTCATCATCTTTCTCTCTATGTGTTATTGTTCTAAAACAACCTTTACATTTATAATGATCGTGAGAGGCTTTTGTTCTTTGATATTTACAATCATGAGCCAATAAAAACGCTACCCAATCTTTAGTTTTAACTGGTCTGTTATTTCCCATCTTAAAAAATTAGGCTGTAGCGCTCGTCTCCAATACTTTCTTTTCTAAAGTTCCTTTTTCAAAATTTTTCAATACCCCATTCTCATCAACATACGCCTTAGAAAAGTTTTTATTTTTAAAACGTTCTTTATGGAATCCTAAATTAATCAGCTCTTTTTCTCTTTCGTGTTGTGGAAGTCTCAAAATATCTTCACAAAATGTTATCATATTTTCATTGAAAGAATCTTGTGCTTCTTTTTTGGTTTTACCATAACCACTAACATTAACAGAAGGTGATAAGGCAACAAAAAAGTCTCCCTCTTTACCGGTTGCAACAACAACTTTTACAGTAATAACATTTTTATTTATTCTTATTGTTTCTGTTGTTTTTATATCAATAGCCATAGATAGACAGGATGTTTTAATATCAAAGTTAATCCAAAGTATATGCAGGTTTAAATGTATAACACTTAATTGACAAGTTTATTATAATTAAAAAATCGCTAAGAATAAAAAGTGAATAAACAAATTCTATTATCCAATTAGAAATCCGAAATTTGATGCTCGCAATCATTATGGATAAATTCATCGTTTCAGCAAGAAAGTACCGGCCGCAGAATTTTAATACGGTTGTAGGCCAATCGCATATCACTACTACATTGAAGAATGCTATCAGGAATAATCAACTGGCGCACGCCTTTTTATTCTGCGGACCAAGAGGTGTAGGTAAAACAACCTGTGCACGAATTCTTGCCAAAACAATAAATTGCGAGAACAGAACCGCGGATGGAGAAGCCTGTAATGTTTGTAACTCCTGCGTTTCGTTTGATAACGGAACCTCATTAAATATACATGAGCTGGATGCAGCAAGCAATAACTCCGTTGATGACATTCGTTCTTTAGTAGACCAGGTAAGGTTTGCGCCGCAGGCTGGGGCCTACAAAGTATATATAGTGGATGAGGTTCACATGCTTAGCTCATCGGCTTTTAATGCTTTTTTAAAAACGCTGGAAGAACCACCGCCTTATGCCATTTTTATTTTAGCAACTACTGAAAAACATAAGATCATTCCCACCATACTTTCACGTTGCCAAATCTTTGACTTTAAAAGAATAACCAATCATGATACGGTAGAACATCTTGAGGAAATTTGCGAGAAGGAAAATATTAAAGCTGATAAAGCGGCATTGCATGTTATAGCACAAAAAAGTGAGGGCTGCTTACGGGATGCATTGAGTATTCTTGATAAGATTGTAAGCTTTACCAATGGAGAATTAAATTATACCAACACTTTAGAGCATCTTAATATTCTTGATGAGGATTATTATTTTAAACTCATTGACAGCATGCAGCAGCAAAATATAAGTGATGCTATATTAATGTATGATGAAATAAACCGCAAAGGTTTTGAAGGCGACTTAGTGCTTAATGGTTTTGCAGAATTTATAAGAAATGTTCTTGTAAGCAAAGATCCAAAAGTTGCCGTGCTTTTAGAAGTTGCAGAAAATTTTAAACCCAAATATTTAGAGACAGCAAAAAAAATAAACCCTGCATGGCTGATAAGTGCATTAAACATTTTAAGTGACGCTGAAATAAATTATAAGCAGGCCCGCAATAAAAAATTGCATGTTGAACTTTCGCTTATTAAGCTTTGTTATCTGCAACAGGCGATTGAATTAGTAAATACTGATACAGGTATCACTAAAAAAAAACAAGTTGAATCAATAAAGGCTATAGCTTTTAGAACCATTGCTCCCATTGAATTAAAAGAAAAGCCTGAAGGCAAGCTGCAAGCCACAAGCTACAAGCCACAAGTTGAGAATTATAGTCCACAATTAAGTGAAGGCGATAATTCTACTTATGCCCCTTTAAGAAATGGGGGTGAAGCGAAACTTATAATTGAAACTGATGTAAAAAATATCCCGATAGCTATCGTTACAAAAGCTGTTGCGGATAATACGAGGGTAACAAATGGCCCGGGTAAAATTGGCGTATTAGATAAAATAAGAAAAGAAGTTGCAAGCAGGCATCAATCAAATGCAAATATTACCAAAGAGCTTAAAGAAGAAGAAGTATATATTGCCTGGGGACAGTATATTGAAATGCTTAAAAAGAAAAACAATCCATCAGCAGTTAGTAATTTTAAATCAGCATCTTTAAAAATTGCAGAGCAAAACTCTATCGAAATTATCACTGAAAGTAAAATCCATCAAAGCTTTATTGAAAACGAACGGGCAGCTTTAATTGAGCATCTTCAAAATTATTTTAATAACCGGTTGCTTTCTTATAAAGTTATTGTAGCAGATACGGGTGATAAAAAGCCTGCGGAGGAACATCTTAGCACCAAGCAGCAATATCTTAAAATGATAGAGCAATATCCTTTGGTAAAAGAATTAAAAGATAAATTAAAAATGGAACTAGATTATTAAGTTAACGTGAGTTCGATATAAGCGGGTTAGTAAATTTTATAATAAATTAATAATAAATTAATAATGTAATGAGATGATAATCAATAAAATATAAGCATAAATTAGTATATTTATAGTGCAAACAAAAACAACTAAAATATGCT
>JANXQO010000025.1 GCA_025353485.1 Chitinophagales bacterium | reverse complement strand
CGAAATATTCTTTTCATTGCATTTAAAAGTTCCCGCAATTGTTATCATTAACAAGGTTGATATAGTAAAAGAAGAGGACGTTGATAAAGCAAAAGATTTTTTTCAGCATCAAAAATATTGCAAAGCCGTTGCGGTCATTTCTGCACTTAGAAAAAAAGGGGTAGATGAATTGCTGAAAATAATTGTAGAACTTTTACCTGAAGGCGCTCCCTTTTATGAAGATGATAATTTAAGTGATCTGCCGACAAAATTTTTTGTAGGAGAGTTGATCCGTGAGAAAATATTTTATTTGTACCAGGATGAAATTCCCTATCATGCAACGGTGCTTGTACAGGAGTTTAAAGAGAAACATACCCTGGTAAAAATTGCTGCAGATATTATATTACAAAGAGAAACCCAAAAAGGAATTGTGTTGGGTGAAGGTGGCAAAATGATAAAAGAATTGGGAACACAGGCAAGAAAAGATATTGAGCAATTTCTGGGAAGAAAAGTATTTTTAGAACTGTTTGTAAAAGTGCGGCCAAAGTGGAGAGATAATGAATTGCAGTTAAAAGAATACGGGTATTAATTTCTGAACTCCCGAAGAATCGGGACAGGCATGATTGGGGTAGATTTTTAGGATTTAAAAAGATTTCATAAACAAATTTTTTCTTTGCTTATTAATTTTAAAAACAAATAATGAATTCTTTCGGAAGAATATATCGTGTTAGCATTTTTGGTGAATCGCATGGCGTAAACGTAGGAGTAGTTATTGATGGCTGTCCTGCGGGAATAGCTTTATCAGTTGAAGATTTTTCTGCCGATCTTGAAAGAAGAAAGGGTGGTACAAAAGGTACTACACCGAGAAAAGAAGATGATGTTCCTGAAATTGTAAGCGGCGTTTTTAATAACAAAACTACCGGCTCACCCATAACAATTTTATTTAAGAACAGCAATACAAGAAGTGCAGATTATGAAAAACAAAGGGCTGTACCAAGACCGGGACATGCAGATTTTGTGGCCTCAAAAAAATTTGATGGCTACCAGGATTACAGGGGCGGCGGGCATTTTAGCGGAAGGCTAACGGTAGCATTGGTTGCTGCCGGTGTAGTAGCAAAAAAAATATTAGACCTCACCCCTAACCCCTCTCCAAAGGAGAGGGGGACAGCGACAACTTCTGAAGCCGGGTACATTACCAATTCTATTGAGGAGTGGAAAACACTATTACCTTTTGCAAAAGAAAACAGGAAAACTCCTACTGAAGCAGAAAATATTATGTGGCAGGAATTAAGAAATAGAAAACTAAATGAATATAAATTCAGAAGACAACATCCTGTTGCCGGATATATTCCTGACTTTGTTTGCCTGGAAAAAAAATTAATGGTTGAAATAGATGGAGGATATCACAATGAAGAAGAGCAAAAGAAATTTAATAATATAAGAGAGCTATGGCTATCGGAAAATGGGTACAGGATGATACGTTTTACCAATGATCAGGTATTATATCAATTGCCGAAAGTTTTACAGGAGTTGGGTGAAGCCCTCTCCTTTGGAGAGGGTTTGGGTGAGGTCAGAAATGGAATCCTGATCACAGCTACCATTTTAGAGATCGGTGGAGAAACAGATATTGATAAAGGATTACAAAAAGCAATTGATGCAAAAGATTCTATAGGTGGAATTATTGAGTGCCGTGTAAATGGATTACCAATTGGTTTGGGTGAGCCTTTCTTTGATTCTGCAGAATCATTAATTAGTCATGCTGTGTTTGCAATTCCCGCTGTTCGTGCAATTGAATTCGGGACAGGCTTTGCGGCTGCAAAAATGTTTGGCAGCAAACACAATGATGCAATTGAAAATGCTGAAGGTAAAACAACTACCAACCATGCCGGAGGTGTTGTTGGCGGATTGACCAATGGAAATGAACTTGTTTTCCGCATCGCTATCAAGCCAACATCTTCTACCCCGCAGGAACAGCAAACATTAAATATAGAAACCAATACAATAGAACCATTCTCTGTAAAAGGCCGCCATGATCTTTGTATTGCTTTAAGAGTGCCTGTAGTGCTGGAGGCAGTTACAGCAATGGTTTTAGCTGATTTGCTTTTACTCAATAAAAAAATATCACGGGTGTTGTGATTGCGTAATCTTCTTTAGTTTTTTAAAAGGTATATCCAGTATTTCAAAATCTTTTGCATCAGGTAAACTATAATGCCACCATTCTGTTTCAAAAAATTTAAAGCCATATTTTTCCATAATATTTTTTAAAAGATTTCTGTTGTGTACTATTTGTACCGGCAAACCAGTAAATGTTTGGTGAGCTGTATCACTGAAGTTATCAAAGCCAGTACCCATGGGTAATTCTTCTTTAGAATTTAAATTGATAAGGGTAAGGTCAACGGCAATACCCCTGTTGTGTCCGCTTCCTTTTTTAGGATCAGCAACATATCGTTCATCCCGTATGGGCTTCCACATTTTTTCTGTAACAGAATAGGGCCTGTAGGCATCAAAAATTTTTAAGCCCAGTCCCAATTCATGTAATTCACTTTGTACATGCTGTAAAGCTTTTGCTGCCGGTAATCTTAAATAAGTTGTTGTAATTGAAGGATACAGTTTTTTATGCATAAAATTATTAGTAGTTGCATACCGCAGATCAAGAATAATAGTTGGAATTAGTTTTTTAATATCCAACATTTGTTTATTGCTGTCAGGCCTGATAACTGCATTTAATGTTTTGGTATCTTTTATTACCCATAAACCATATTTATTCAAAATGGCATCCTGGGCATATAAAATAGTTGATGTGGAAAATATTACCGCAAACACTGCTGCTATCTGCAATCGAAATCTTATTTTAACAGTCATATTCAAAAGTTGGTTTATAGAGTTTACCAAAACAATTTCAGCTAAGGTATCAATTTTTAAAAGTTATATGTTTCAACACAGAAGGTCTTATTTAATTTTTACCTCACTTATTTTTTTATTTTTTTTGTTTTCATGTAAGCGTAAACATGCGGCTATTGAAAAACAAATTGTTGCCACACCTGAAGAGATGGACACTAAAGTAATTGAGAATAGTAAGGCAGTTTTACAATATGCATTAGAAAATAATGGAAGAATTAATGATTCAATAAAGCTAAACCTCACTGCCATTGTAGATTCCTTCTATCGCAAAAATAATTATACAAACATTTGGAGTAAAAATGAAAAATGGGAGC
>JANXQO010000004.1 GCA_025353485.1 Chitinophagales bacterium | reverse complement strand
TAATGAACATGAAGAATAAACTTATGAGCGCCTATGATAAGATTATGTTACGTAAAAGAAGTGTGATAGAATGTGTGATGGATAGTCTTAAAAATATTTGCCAGTTAGAACATTCCAGACATAGAAGTATACATGGATTTTTCATCAATATTTTTTCTGCAATCGGTGCCTATCATTTCATGCCCAAAAAACCTTCATTAGCTAGTCATTTTCAAACAGATAATTCTCAATCATTACAACTTTGCCTGTAATTCTGACATCCTTAAATCGAACTCACGTTAAGTTAATATCGCAAAAAGCACAAAGGGATCGCAAAGTTTGCAAAGATTTTTTTTGCGCCCTTTGCGATTCATAGCGTTCTTTGCGATACTAAAAAAGAAATAACAGTACTACGAGTTAATGCAAAATTGACTTAATTTCGATTTAATAATAACCTTTTATCTAATTAATTATAAACGTAACATGGCTGTAGCTATTCGGATGCCTTTATTAAGTGATACTATGACAGAAGGCAAAATTATCCAATGGAATAAAAAAGTTGGTGATAAAGTTAAAGGCGATGATGTATTGGCAGAAGTGGAAACGGATAAAGCAACAATGGAAGTAGTAGGATATGAAGAAGGAACGCTTTTATATATTGGCGTGGAAACAGGTAAGGCCGCAAAAGTAAATGATGTGATTGCAATAGTTGGAAAAGAAGGTGAAGATTATAAAGCTTTATTAGATGCCGGCGAGAAAAAACCGGAAGCAAAAAAAGAAGAAACTTCAGCTCCCAAAAAAGAAGATGCTCCTGCAAAAGAAGAAAAAAATACAAAAGAATCAGAGTCTTCGCAAGTCTCCCCTATTGGGGGAGATTTTGAGGGGGCCAGATTAAAAGCATCTCCCCTTGCAAAAAAATTGGCGGCAGATAAAGGCATTGATATCTCACAAATAAATGGCAGTGGTGACGGTGGAAGAATTGTAAAAAAAGATGTTGATAGTTATGTTCCTGCTGCTGCAAAAACTGAAACAAAAACTGTTGCTCCACAAAGGCCGGTTCAGCCGTTTGCACAAACAGGACAGGAAAGTTACCAGGATATAGAACTTACACAAATGCGCAAAACAATTGCACGCCGCCTAAGCGAAAGCAATTTTACGTCTCCGCATTTTTTCCTCACCATGGAAATAAATATGGACAATGCCATCAGCTCACGTACTTCTATTAATGAAGTTAGTCCGGTAAAAATTTCATTTAATGATATGGTGATAAAAGCGGCGGCAATGGCGCTGCGCCAGCATCCTGCAGTTAACAGCAGTTGGATGCCCGCCCGTGCCGGATCGGACGGGGGAGATTTTATTCGCCAGAACAATCATATTCATATTGGTTCTGCAATTGCATTACCTGAAGGTTTAATAGTTCCAGTGATCCGTTTTGCAGATCAGAAATCGCTTTCGCAAATTGCTGCTGATGCAAAAGATCTGTATGATAAAGCAAGAAATAAAAAGATACAGCCCCAGGATTTTACAGGCAATACTTTTACCGTTTCCAATTTGGGAATGATGGATATTGAAGAATTTACCGCTATCATTAATCCGCCTGACAGCGCCATTTTAGCTGTGGGCAGAATTAAAGAAACAGTTGTAAAAAAGGGTGATGGTTTTGGAACTTCTAATTTTATGAAAGTTACGTTAAGCTGCGATCACAGAAGCGTGGATGGCGCTGTAGGCGCTGCTTTCCTGCAAACGCTTAAGAAGTTTTTGGAGAATCCTGTAACGATGCTGGTCTAAGTTATTTTGCTTATGAAAAAGTACCTTACCATTTTATTCCTTTTCGTTTTCCAATTTGTAGTTGCACAAAAAATTATTAATGCTATTATGGTTGGTGATAAGGGAATTACTGAGGATGCAAAAAAAAGCAAAATATCTTATTGTGGTAAAAACTTATGGTGATACAGCATTCGAAAGATTGGAATACAATTTTACAGGGCCAATGAAGAGATGTTTAACATACAAAGATCCTTTATTAAAAATTTTAAATGGCAACTTTACTAATTTTTCACCCACAGGTTCTATTGCAAGTCAGGGTAACTATTTAGATAACAAAAAAAATTGAAGCTGGTATTTATACAATGATACAGCCCACGCTATTACAGAATACAAATATCATCTTGACACATTGATAGCTGCCCTCAATCTGGATTCTTTAGAATTGGAAAAGAAGAAAGAAAAAGTAGACACTACTGATGAGCACGAAGCATTTTATAAAGGAGGGGGAAAAAAAAATATAAATTTTATTTACAAAAATTTGAAAATTCCTGACAGAACAGAAGCACTGCAAGCCGGCGGAACAGTTAAAGTTAGGTTTATTGTTAATAAAGAAGGGCAAGTTACAAATGTTCGCATTTGGAAGTCAGTTGAATTTGCATTTGATGAAGAAGTTTTGAGAGTGGTTTCATCAGCCCAGGATTGGATACCTGCAATTCAGAGAGGCAAAAAAGTAAATGCCTACAGGGAACAACCCATTACGATATCATTTAAATAATATTTTATGCAACTCGGCAATGCACTAAACTGGTTCGAAATTCCTGTCACAGATTTTGAAAGAGGAAAAAAATTCTACGAAACAATTTTTGATTATCAGATGCCGGAGAATAGGATGGGCAAAGTAAAGATGGGATTCTTTTTATATGATTTTCAAAATGGAAAAATTGGCGGTGCAATTTGTAAAAGTGAAATGCATAAACCTTCGCAGGAAGGAAGTCTTATTTATTTAAACTGCCAGCCTGATCTGCAACAGGTTCTTAACAAAGTAGAGAATGCAGGCGGCAAAATTCTTCTGCAAAAAACAAAAATCTCTGAAGAACAAACCCTTGGTTTTTGGGCCTTGATAACAGATACTGAAGGAAATAAAGTAGCGCTTCATTCCATGGGATAGAAAATAGTTAATTTTAGAAGTGAATATTACTCTCCGTTCCACTTTACAACTTCTTCGTTTTCATTTCTCATTTTTTTTAATGCCGGTTTTTTGGTTTGCATTAAGCCAGGTAAATCAAATTAATTGGCGTGATGCAATTTTGATATTTATCATTCTGCATGTATTGGTATATCCTTCAAGCAACGGCTACAACAGTTATATGGATAAGGATACCGGTAGTATTGGCGGAATAAAAAATCCTTTACAACCCACAAAGCAATTATTCTATGTATCGGTAATTATGGATGTGGTTGCAGTTAGTCTAAGCTTCTTAATAACTCCCATTTTTGCTTTGGGAATTGTATTATACATTCTTGCATCAAGAGCTTATAGTTATAGAAAGATCAGACTAAAAAAATACCCCCTCACAGGTTATCTCACGGTTGTGATTTTCCAGGGAGCAGTTACATTTTTTTTAGTTTATCATGGGAGCCAAAGCAACCATACTTCTCATGTTCCCGTAATAGCCATTATAGCTGCAGGTTTGCTGATCGGTGGCTTTTATCCGCTCACGCAAATTTACCAGCATCAAGATGATCTGAAAGATGGTGTGCGAACCATCAGTTATAAATTAGGATATAAAGGCACTTTTATTTTTACTGGCATCGTATATGCTTTAGCTTTCTGTATGTTAGGTATATTATTTTTTTCAAATATTGAATGGAACCAATTTCTGATATTACAAATCTTTATGTTTCCTGTACTCGTATATTTCTTTATTTGGTTTCGCAAAGTGTTAATTAATACTAAAGAAGCAAATTTTAAGAACACAATGCGTATGAATATATTAGCTTCAACATGTACAAACGCAGGATTTATCACCTTATTAATTTTACGACTGATTGAGTAAGATAGTTTCCATAGCAACCGCAGTTCCGCCCTATAAACATGAGCAGACAAGCATTCTCAATTTTATGCAGAATGTATATGCAATGAATGAAGTTGATAAAAGAAAAATGAAATTTCTTTATCATCAAAGCGGAATTAATACAAGATATTCTGTGCTCCCCGATTATGGTTTATCTGCAAATGACTGGGCATTTTATCCTGCAACAGAAAATCTTGAACCCTTTCCCAATCTTGAATTAAGAATGAAATGGTTTAACAAGGCTGCGCCGCAACTCTCTGTTTCTGCTATTGAAAAATGTATTGAGAATAAAATAAATAAAGATGAGATAACCCATCTTATCACCGTAACGTGCACCGGTATAAGCGCTCCCGGCCTGGATCTGCAGGTAATGGAAGCAATGGATCTGCCTAACAATATTTTTAGAACATCTGTAAATTTTATGGGATGTTATGCGGCTATTCATGCACTTAAACTGGCAGATGCATTTTGCAATAATGATAAAAAAGCAAAAGTGCTTATAGTGTGTACGGAGCTTTGTACGCTGCATTTTCAAAAAGAAAATTCAACTGATAATATTACATCAAGCTTATTATTTGGTGATGGCTCAGCCGCAGTTTTAGTTACAGATGATAATGATAAAGAGGATGGGCTACGAATAAAAGATTTCTATTCTCAAGTTGCTTTTAAAGGTAAAAAAGATATGAGCTGGGAATTATCTTCTTCAGGGTTTTTGATGACACTTTCCGGTTATATACCGGATCTTATTGAAGAAGATTTTAATTCATTAACTCAAAATGCATTGCAGCATGCCTGCTATAATAAAGAGGATATAAGCCATTGGTGTGTACATCCCGGAGGCAAAAAAATATTGAGTTCGATTCAAAAAAGTATTGATATTCCATCCGAAGCATTACAACATTCATACAATGTATTAAGAGATTATGGCAATATGTCTTCTCCTACAATTTTATTTGTATTGAAAGAAATTATGAATGAGTTAGAGAATACTCCAACTAAAAAAGCAAATATCTTAGGCGCAGCATTTGGTCCCGGCCTTACCCTTGAGACATTCATATTATCTCATGACTGATTTCACCAATCGCTCATACCAAAAAGAATTATTAGACAGAGATGATATCCCTTTTGCAGATATTCAGCAGAACATGAAAGAACTCGATTTTATTAATACCCGTCTCGGTGGCCATGAGATAACGATAGAAGGATTTAAAAAATTAGCTGGTGAAAGAAATACTATATCAGTATGCGAAATTGGCTGTGGCGGCGGCGATAACCTGAATGCTATTTACAGATATTGCAGTAAAAAAAAAATTCATGTAAAATTTACCGGAATTGATATTAATCCTGATTGCATTTCTTATGCAAAAAAAAATACGTCAATACCTGATGAAAATTTTATTAGTACTGATTACAAAAATGTTGATTTTGAAAATGATAAACCAGATATAATTTTCGCTTCTTTATTCTGTCATCATTTTACTAATGAAGAATTAATTACAATGCTTCAATGGATGAAAAGAAATTCAACACTTGGTTTTTTTATCAATGATCTTCACCGGCATCCGTTAGCATATCATTTTATTAAACTTGCAACAAGAATTTTCTCCAGGTCGTATCTGGTAAAAAATGATGCACCACTTTCTGTTTTAAGAGGGTTTAAAAAAATGGAATGGGAAAATATTTTTAATACTGCAGCTATCAAAAATTATACTATCAAATGGAAATGGGCATTCAGGTATTTAATTGTAAGCCCCGTGTCGCCCGAAGGGGAAACTTAGAATTGATGGTAATAATTATAAGTTACTCTATATAATATTGCACTTCCTTTTAGTAATATAAAATTTTAGATTTATAACAGAATGGAGTCACTTGTTACCAATGAAATTTCAAATTTAAGTTCCCCCGTTGGGGGACAGGGGGTTGTATCTATTATTGGTGGCGGACTTGCAGGGCTTTCTTTATCAATTCAATTAGCAAAGGCTGGTTATAATGTTGGTTTATTTGAAAAAGAAAAATATCCGTTTCATAAAGTCTGCGGCGAATACATCAGTTTGGAAAGTTGGGATTTTATTAAAAATCTTGGATTGAATTTAGACGAAATGAATTTACCCATCATTAAAAAATTACTTGTTTCTTCTCCCAACGGAAAATACATTGAGCAGGCATTACCATTAGGGGGTTTTGGTATCAGCAGATATACCCTGGATAATGAGTTAAGCAAAATTGCAAGGCAAGCCGGTGTAAAAATTTATGAAGAAACAAAAGTGAATGATATAGTTTTTAAAGATGGGTTATTTACTATTTCAACTTCGGGTTTTGCAGTTAAATCAAAAGTTGTTGCAGGCACATTTGGCAAGCGAAGTAATATTGATATAAAATGGTCCAGGGGTTTTGTTCAAAAAAAATCAAATAAGCTTAATAACTATATCGGTATCAAATATCATGTACAAACTAATCTGCCGGCAGATACAATTGCACTTCATAATTTTAAAGATGGCTATTGCGGAATCTCTAAAATAGAAGACGACAAATATTGTCTCTGTTATCTTACCACAGCAGAAAATTTAAAAGCGAATAATAATTCAATCGGTGAAATGGAAAAAAATATTTTGCAAAAAAATAAATTTTTGAAACAAATATTTTCTTCGGCTGATTTTTTACCGGGATTTCCTGTCACCATTTCGCAAATAAGTTTTGATAAAAAATTACAGATAGAAAATAATGCATTGATGATTGGTGATGCCGCAGGAATGATAACCCCGCTTTGTGGCAATGGTATGAGCATGGCACTTCATGGAAGTAAGATCGCATTTAAATGCATTGATAATTTTTTACAAAAGAAGATAAGCAGAGAACAAATGGAAAACCAATATGCAAAAAATTGGAAGGCCCGATTTAGCGGCAGGCTGCGCATGGGAAGAATGATACAACGCCTTTTTGGAAAGGAATTTAGTACCAATATATTTATCTCTGTTGTAAAGCCTTTTCCTTTTATCATCCGCAGGCTAATAACATCAACACATGGAAAGCCATTTTAGTAACTTTACAGTATGGATCAGCCAATCATATTATTTGATGGTGTTTGTAATTTATGCAATGGTGCAGTTCAGTTTATAATCAGGCACGATAAAAAAAATACTTTCATGTTTACCTCTTTACAATCTGAAACAGGGCAAAAGCTTTTAGCCCAATATAATTTCCCGCCTGATGAACTTAATTCTTTTATCCTTATTGAAAACAACAAGGCTTACACAAGATCAACCGGTGCATTAAAGGTTGCAAAAAAATTAAATGGAATATTCCCGATGCTGTACAGCTTTATAATCATACCAAAAATTTTAAGAGATAGTATATATGATTTGGTAGCAAGAAACCGTTATAAATGGTTTGGAAAGAAAGATGAATGTATGATACCAACACCCCAATTAAAGGCAAGATTTTTGAACTGATATTCCAACATCCGATAGCTATCGGGACAATATGACAATATGGAAAATAAAAAAACATTGGTATTGGGTGCTTCATCTAACCCCGAACGCTACAGTTACCTTGCTGTAAATAAATTAAATAAATTTAATCACACTGTAATTGGTATAGGTAAACGAAAAGGTAAAGCCGGAGATATAGAAATTGATACAGAACAAAAGCCAATTGAGGGCATTGATACAATAACGCTTTATCTAAATCCCCAAAATCAAAAACAGTATTACGATTATATTCTCTCCCTTAACCCCAAAAGAATAATATTTAATCCGGGTACAGAAAATGATGAATTATATACACTTGCAAAACAAAACGGGATTGAAGTAATGGAAGCCTGCACATTGGTTTTACTTAGCACAGGACAGTATTAATACGTGGTATTTTTCTCATCCGTTTTCTGCTGTTTTTTTTTACACGGGTTAGCAATTTTTTACAAAGAGCTGCGTTTAATAATTGTCCGGTAATTTATTTTGAAAACCCAAAAGTTCCAAACTATGAAAAGCATTTTTAAAGCAGCATTGCTTTTTACTTTGCTCATTTCCTTTATCAGCATCAAAGCCCAGATTGTTACCGAAAGAAGACCACAGCTATTTGCAGCGTTTTCTAAAACCATCAATTTTCCTAAAACAGAATTAGAAAAAATATTTGCTACCCCCCAAGGCAGAACCATAAAACTATCACTTGGTGATAATGTTGGTTTAACAGGAGTTATTACTTCGTCAATTCAACGGTATCATAATTTACATAGTGTTATGGTAAAATTGAATAATCTTGATAATTCCATTTTGGGTATTTCAAAAAGAATTAATGATGATAACTCTATAACATATATCGGCAGGATCATCAATACAAAATATGCAGATGCCTTTGAACTAAAGACAGATGTAAATGGTAATTATTTTATAAACAAAATAAAAACAGCAGAACTGATAGAAGATCACGAATAAAGACAGCGATCTCCTGCAAAAAAATCCTTACATCCAAACCCTTTGAAAACCACAAACATGAAAAAATCCTATACTCTTATGGCCTTGTGGGCATTACTCTTCTCTCTAAACGTAAAAAGTTTACCCCGGCTCAGCAGTTTCCCTACAGCACCGGCTACAATTTTTCTGGATTTCGATGGACATAGTGTACTATCATCTGCATGGAACAATGGTAGCCCTTTGGTATGTGCTTCATCCGGAATGACAGATGCACAAATTACTGACGCATTTAACCGGGTATCAGAACACTACAGACCTTTTAATATAAATATCACTACAGATTCTACAATATTTTTAGCAGCACCTCTTAATAAAAGAATGAGAATAATTGTTACTACAACAAGTAGTTGGTACCCAGGTGTAGGCGGCGTTGCCTATACAGGATCTTTTACCTGGGGTGATGATACACCAGGATTTGTATTCTCCGACAGGCTTGCTTACAGTCCAAAGTATGTAGGTGAATGTTGCTCACATGAAAGTGGTCATACACTCGGCTTATCACATCAATCATCCTATAATAATAGTTGTGCATTAGTGGCTACTTATAATACAGGAACCGGAAGCGGCGAAACAGGCTGGGCGCCTGTTATGGGAAACAGTTATTATAAAAACTCTTCAGGCTGGGATAATGGACCAACCCCTTATGGATGTACAAATACTGAGGATAATTTATTAATCATTTCAACTTCAAATGGCTTTACTTATCGCCCGGATGATTATAGTGATGATCCTAACACAAACCCTGCTGTAATCACTATAGCAAATCAAACTTTTTCAACTAACGGTATAATTTCCACCAACACAGATAAGGATGCTTTTAAATTAAATTTTCCCCAAAGTGGAACATTGCATTTAAATGCAACTCCATTTTCAGCAGATGGTGCAAGTCTTGACATTAAACTAACATTGTTGAATTCTTCAATGCAAACTCTTGCAACTTATAATCCTTCAACATCACTAATTGCATCCATTGATACTGCATTAAATTCTGGTGTGTATTATATTATTCTTCAGGGAGCAGGAAATGCAAATATAAGTTCCTACAGCAGCCTGGGTTCTTATACAATAAGCGGCACTTTTTCACCAAACGGAACTTTGCCCATAAAATATGTAGCATTAACAGGCAAAGCAGAAAAAAACAAACACAACTTAAGCTGGAACATTATTTCTGATGAACCAATTAAAACAATTGAGGTACAGAGCTCAACAGACGGAAGATTTTTTAGTACAATTGCAACAGTTGATACTAAAGAAAAAGGCTTTGCTAATACACCAACAATAAATGCAGATATTTTATACAGGCTAAAAGTAACATCAGTAATTAACCAGACAGTTTTCTCAAATATTATCACATTAAAATCTACAGGTCAGGCTCAAAAATTATTTAAAGTATCAACATTAGTTCATAACGAAATAATGATTAATGCTGCCGAAAATTATCAATACCAATTAGCAGATATACATGGCAGGCTGATTGAAACGGGAAGCAGCAATGCAGGAATAAACACAATAAATATCAGCAACATGGCTGATGGTATGTATATAATACAAATGATAACCAACAATCAAAGACAAACAGAACGAATTATAAAACAGTAAGGTAGATTCATGTGTAAGTTAAGGGCCGGCGTTAGGGGCCGGTCCTTTTTATTTTTTTCTTTTTAGAAAATGATTTTGTTGACAAACATTTGTTCTCCGGGTGATCTTCATTGGCTCCGATAGTTATCGGAACTCCGTTCAACATCAATACTTCAGGCATCTTTCAGGCGAATAACATTTTTCTCAAAATAGATTTAGTATAGGTTTTATTTGGTAATTTTAAAAAACCGTACTTTATGCTCTGGAGAAGATTCAACGGAGACCCTATAACGCTCCCCATCAAAACTGCAGTAGAATCAGCCATACTAAGAGAAACTCACGCCGGCTTTAAATTAAAAGTTTGCATTGGTACCGACAGCCAGATTAAAGGCGCTGATACTGAATTTGCAACCGTCATAGTTTTTTTACGTGAAGGACATGGCGGCTTTATGTTTATTCATAATGAAAAAACAAAGCACGTTTACAGTATTAAAGAACGTATGCTGGTAGAAGTTGCCAAAAGCATTGAGATAGCTTATGAACTCTGCGATCTTTTTACCTTGTACGATGTGGATATGGAAGTGCATGCCGACATAAATACCAATCCGCATTTTAAAAGTAACGAAGCTTTACGGGAAGCGATGGGTTACATTTTGGGAATGGGTTTTGCCTTTAAAGCTAAGCCAGAAGCCTTTGCCAGCAGCAGTTGCGCCAATAAAATGGTGAATTAAAAAGTAGCAATTAGATAAGGCGTACATTACAATTCTAAATGCAAATCATGGAATGGATATTAATTACAGTTGCTATAATTACTTTTTATTTAGTTTCTAATTATATAAGAAAACAACTTTCTCCTAAAACCAATTTGATTATTTCTTTGATTGGATTTATGGGTCTTGTGATAATGTTTATATCTGCAAAAGATCGATTTACAACTCTTCCCTTAATTGTATTTATTGTTATTGCAATTATTTATTTAGTCACCCTCTATTTCAGATTTAAAAAATTAAAAAATGAGTGAAGCAAATAACTAATTACTTTTTTTTCTTCGCATAAGTACCAAAAAAAGCACGGCATCAATTATTTTCATTTTCTCTCTTATTCATCTCATCAATAAAGTCTAAAACTTTTTCCCTGTTAAGTTTTTTTACTGCACTGGTAACAAAATGTTGTGGAAGAAACTGCCATGTCTTTCGCATTTCTCCTAAAAAAGATTTTACATTTTTACTTACCGTTGCCTGTGTTTCTTTATCGGCTTTTGTAAATATCAAAGTAAAGGGTACATCCCATTTCCTGAGTTGAGAAAGAAATTCAATATCTATTTTCTGTGGCGAATGACGGGAATCTATTAACACAAAAACCTGCTGCAGATTTTCTCTTTTACGTAAATAATTTTCTATCATCTGCTCCCATCTTCTCCTGCTTCTCTGCGATATTTTTGCAAAACCATAACCGGGAAGATCTACCAGATACCACCTCCCTTCGTTTCTTCCTCCCTTCTCCATTTTGTGGAGAAGGATTGGGGATGAGGTTATTTCAAAATGATTTATCATCTGTGTTTTACCCGGACTGTTAGATGTTTTTGCGAGCTTCTCATTATTACACAGCATATTTATCAGCGAAGATTTGCCAACATTACTTCTTCCTATAAATGCATATTCCGCACGGTCTGGCGCAGGACATTTTGTATAATCCGGACTGCTTATTACATATTGGGCTTTCTTGATAATCATAATTCGCAAGATAACAATGAACCATTAACTATCAGCTGTTCACCCTTCTAATAAAAATTTTAACGATTAACTATGAACTATCAGCAATGAACAATTTGCTATCTGTTATCTTTACAACTCAATGACCACTTACCAGCACGATACAATAGTTCCGTTTAAAGATTCTTCAGAAAGTAAGAAAAAGCAGGTAGAAAGAATGTTTGATAAAATTGCTTACCGGTATGATTTTTTAAATCACTTTTTAAGTGCAGGCATTGATGTGGGCTGGAGAAAAAAAGCAATTAAACAATTAAGATCACTGAGCCCAAAATATATTTTGGATGTGGCAACGGGTACAGGAGATATGGCTATTTTATCTTCCAAATTGCTTACTGCAGAAAAGATAATTGGTATTGATATAAGCGATGGGATGTTGGAAATTGGAAAAAAAAAAATTGAAAAGCTTGGGTTACAGCAGCGTATTGAATTGTTAAAGGGTGATAGTGAAACAATAACTTTTAGCAGCAACTCGTTTGATGCAGTAACAGTCGCCTTTGGCGTACGTAATTTCCAGGACCTGGAGCTGGGGCTATGTGAAATAAAAAGAGTACTAAAGCCCGGCGGAAAATTAGTAGTGCTGGAATGTACAAAACCTAAATTACCGGTTATAAAAAATTTCTACAATCTTTATTTGAATTTGGTAGCACCATGGATTGGAAGGGTGATCTCAAAAAATAAAAATGCATACCAATATCTCAATGAATCCGTACAAAAGTTTCCGGAAGGGAAAGATTTTGTTCAAATTTTAAACAAGCTTGGATATAAAAACGCTTCATGCAAAACATTGAGTTTAGGAATAAGCAGCATTTATTGTGGAGAAAAATAATTGTGCCCTGTATCGCGGTATTGTGTTGGTCAAATGCTTTTAGCCAGTTAAGAGAAGGGCCTAACCTGCCTGATCATGACAATAAGCCTTATCATTTCGGAATTAATCTCGGCTACAATAAATCTCATTTTTCATTTACACATCATCCGTATTTTTTGCAGCGTGATACTATAATGGATGTAGAAAGCGTAAATAACCCGGGGATAAACCTTGCATGGCTGGTAAACTTTCGCATCAATGAACATTTTGATCTTCGGCTGCATCCTCTCGATCTTACCTTTAGTGAAAAAACATTTTTATACAGCGAGAATTTTAAAGGAGATTCATCACTTACAGAAAAAAAAGTATCCTCAATCACGCTAAGTTTTCCGGTTCACATAAAATTCAGCAGCGACAGGATAAATAATTTTAAAGTATATACCATCGGCGGAATTAAATTTGATTATGACCTTGCCAGCAATGCAGGGGCCAGGCAGGCAGAGGATCTTATAAAATTAAAAAAGGGAGACATAAGTGTAGAAGTTGGCCTTGGCTTTCACTTTTACTTTCCTGTATTTGTACTTACACCAGAAATAAAATTAAGCAGCGGTATAACTAACCTTCACAGCCGTGATGAAAGTTTACGTTATTCCAACGTAATAGATAAGATCAATAGTAAGATGATCACTTTTTCGCTAACGGTTGAGTAGCATTTTTTTTGTATTGTAAAATAAGTTACAACATAAAATGCGCTAAAAAGAGAATTGATTATCAATATAATTTCACAAAATAGCAGTTTATATTTATGTGTTAGCTGCCATTTAAATGACCATTCCGTATGACAATAACAAAAGATAAAATAAAGTCGCATGACATTACTTTACAAAAGTATATTGACAAGAAGGAGTTGGTAAAAGTTTACAGGACTTTTAAAGAAAACGACGGAAATATTAGAGGGTTCATTTTAAAAATGACAAAAGATTTTTTATTGGTTCAGATCGACAATGACTTTTTCCTTGACGGTTATGCAATAATTAGAAAAGACCAATTTGACAGCATACGTTGTAGCAAGTATGAAAAAGCTTGCAAAAAAATTTTGAAAGCAGAAGGCATTTTTGGCAATAATTATGGCATTGACAAAGACATTGATTTGACAAGTTGGCAAAGTATATTCAGGGACTTAAAAAAGTTAGACTTCCACGTTATTATTGAATGTGAAAGTTTAGACGAACCAGATTTTATTATTGGACCAATTAAACAAGTAACAAAAAACAGCACCAGCATCCAATTTTATGACTCAACAGGGCTTTTAGAAGGCAAATTATCCGCAGTCAAACACTTAGATATTACGATTGTAAAGTTTGACGACAGATATACAAAAACGTATAAAAAGTATTTAAGAACAGCAAATTGACGACATAGACGGCAGCCAACATTAGTGTCCTATCGGGGTTTTTACAGTATTTACTACAAGCAAAAAACCTCACCCTGAAATCCAAATATTTGCACGGCATCGGGGTTTCACAGAAAATAAATTTTAAATAGTCAGGAGCTGCATTAAAAACCCCGCTGAGGAAGAAAGCTATCTAAGGGATTTTAAGATTTGATTTAAGAAAGCGATTCTCACTCCTGGTTAAATTCCCTTTTACGTATCTTCATTTTTTCTTTACAATTATTTACTTTAATGAGAACATACACGAAACAAACACAGGATGAACTTACGCCGGAACTTGCTCTTAACCTTTTAAAACAAGGCAACGAAAGATTTGTAAATAATATAAAGGCTCACCGCAATTTATTACAACAGGTTAATGAAACCTCGGCAGGACAATATCCTTTCGCTGCAATTTTAAGTTGTATTGATTCCAGAACTTCAGCAGAACTGATCTTTGACCAGGGATTGGGAGACATATTAAGCATTCGTATTGCGGGCAACATTTTAAATGATGACATTTTAGGCAGTATGGAACTGGCTTGTAAGCTTGCGGGCTCAAAACTAATTGTTGTTCTCGGGCACACAAAATGCGGCGCTATTGAAGGTGCGTGCAATAATATTGTTCTGGGAAATATAACTGCGTTACTTAACAAAATAAAACCCGCTATTGAGCAGGAAACAGAAACCAAAACGGAAAGAAATGTAAACAATGAATCTTTCCTTAAAAATGTTACGGTAAACAATGTTTTTATAACGGTTAAGAAAATAAAAGAGCAAAGCAGCATACTGCTTGAAATGGAGCAGACAAAACAAATAAAGATCGTTGGCGGGCTTCACGATATTGATACAGGCCAGGTAACATTTTTTGATAAAATTTAAAATATCAAAATGAATAAATATAAATTCTTTGTAAGCTGTTTTACAATAATTATTTTTATCTTTGCCTGCTCAACAGTAAAAAATAATAAAAGCGCCCTCACTCAAATTTATAAACCGGAATCAAAAGAATTATACGATACCATCGTTTATCTTGACAGCGTTTTATTTGAAGGATACAATACATGCAAGCTTGATAGATTTGAAAAATATTTTTCTGATAGCATAGAATTCTATCATGATAAAGGTGGCTTAACCACTTCAAAAAAAGAACTGATAGCCTCTCTTAAAAAAAACATCTGTGGCAAAGTAACAAGAGAGCTTATTAAAGGCAGTATAGAAGTGTATCCCATTCCTGGCTATGGGGCTGTACAAATGGGTAGTCACAGGTTTCATAATAACCAGGAACCGCCGGGCACACCGTCACGAATAGGAAAGTTTGTTCATACATGGCAATATAAAAATGGCGAATGGAAAATTACCCGGGTGATAAGCCTGCATTAGATTATATTTTACATTGATAAAAAATTCAACTAAAATAATATGGAACTACTTGTAAAAAACAGTATCACCATTAATGCACCGGCTTCAAAAGTTTGGGATGTATTAACGAACCCTGATCAAACAAAAAAATATATGTTTGGCTGCGAAACAGTTTCAGACTGGAAGCAGGGAAGCATCCTGGAATGGAAAGGGAATTACGAAGGCAAAGAAATGGTTTTTGTAAAAGGAAAGATAGCTGACATCAATCCGGGAAAATTTTTGGCTTACACAACCATTGATCCCAATAACGCTGCCATGGAAGACATACCCGAAAATTATCTTACCGTAACGTATGATTTGAAAGAAGAAAATGGGCAAACTATTTTTACCGTAACACAAGGTGATTACAATAAAGTTGCTGATGGAGAAAAAAGGTATAAAGAAGCATACAATAATGGTGAAGGCTGGAACCCTATATTAGTTGAAATAAAAAAAATTGCCGAAGGTTCTTAATAATCATAATCTCTCCTTGCTATATTCCATCTTATACCAACAGTAAGCATTGATGTATTATTATTTAAAGATGATACCAATGCGGTTTTATAACGTCTGTATAATGCCGTTGCATCAATAAAAAAATTTTCTCTTAATTCATAAGATGCAGTAAAAGAAGCATTCAAACAATTGACTTTATTTCCGCTACCGATAAAAAAACCAAAATCCCGCGGCCTTGTAAGATAACTTTCAAAAGGGTTTGCACCAAAATTCCTGCCTGCAGAATCAATCCCCTGGGTAAAATAAATTATTCTTGCATTTAAATATATTTTTGGCTTTGGCTGGTATTTAGCAATGCCAATAAATTCCCTGAAATTAGCTCCCAGCGGGTGTGCCAGCATCTGATTGTAATGTGTATAGTTAGAAGTTGTATCGTTGTGTGAGTAGGTATAAGGCCTTGCCATATTGGTTTCAAACTGCAGGTCAAGATTATTAATATTAAAAGCATCAACGTATTTAAAACCAAGTTGTAATGCATATTTGTTAGCCCAATAACCGTTGTTTTTTGTTATTTGTTTTGCAACAAATTCGTCCAATAAAAATTGACCATAAACCTGCGCCTGGTGGGCAACGTTAGCCTTAAAATCAATGCCTACGTGAGCTTTATCAGGGCTTCCCACATTGCCTTCAACGGATCTTAAAAATATTATCGGGTTCAGGTATTGAAAATCAAAATGATTTACTCTGCCAAAAATTATACTCTCAAATAAACCAATATTAAGCCATTTTGTAATATCCATACTAAGGTGATGCATGGCTGCATATTTTCTGTTAAGTAAAGAATCTTTTCCGTTTTTGTTAAACTGAGGCATAAGCTCCATAAAAATATTCTGGTAATTAAACTTCCATATTCTTGTATTGATCTTAAAAAACAAATAGCTGTTTCCATGATCACTTAAGTAAAGGCTTCGGTAGCCATTGCCAATAAAATTTTTATCATACCCAAATTGAAAGTCAATATATTTTGCAGCATTAAAAGTTATATAACCCCTTGCATCAAAATAGTCGAAAGCATGATTTCTAAAAGGCTTATAAAAGCCGTTTCCCGGCACAGCCCTGAATTGATTTACCCGATTCTCAAAAAACTTTGGACCTCTTTCCTGATTGTCAGTTATCAAAGAATAAAAGCCGATTTTTTTAGCAAGCAAACCACGTACGTTTATCCCACGTGTGTTTACCAATATAGTTTCACTATTATTCGACTCTTTACCTGCATGAAAATTTAATACAGGATTTATTGCAAGAAATAGATCTGTACTGTTTAACTCAAAAAGGTTTGCCCTTGTTTTATAAAAATATTTTAAAAACGGGGTTGCACTTTCAAATTCAGGACGTGGTGTTAATACCCACTCTGAATTATTCATCAGCAGACTTTTTAAATTATATTCATCAACAGGGGTAAGTATAAGGTCAGAGCGGTCACCATATTTATTAAAGCCCAAGGCAGAATCAGTAGGTGTCATCCTTGTGCTGTCAAGATATTCTACTTCTCTTACTATCTGCTTACGGCTAAAAGGTTTTACAGAAGAAAAATTCAGGTTTCTGTTATCCTGCAGTTTAATTTCCATCCTGTCAATAAAATCATAAGCCTTAGAGCCAAGCGGAATATAGGTTGATTGCGTAAAAGCAAAAACGGGACAAAGAAAAGCAGCCAGTCTAAAAAAGCATTTCATAATTTGCATGTGGGGTTGTTTATTTAATTTCAAGATATGCAAAAATATCTTTTTAAAAATATATCGGTAGTAAATGAAGGAAGAATAATAATTGCAGATGTATTTATACAAAAAGGGAGAATAAAAAAAATTGGTAACAATATAAATGTAAAAGAAAATGTTACTGAAATAAACGGTGAAGGGAAACATTTATTGCCCGGCGCAATTGATGACCAGGTACACTTTAGAGAACCAGGCTTGACACATAAAGCAACTATATTTTCAGAAAGCAAAGCCGCAGTGGCAGGTGGTATCACCAGCTTTATGGAAATGCCGAACACAATCCCAAATGCTTTGACACAAAAATTACTGGAAGAAAAATATACCATTGCATCTAAAAATTCTTTGGCTAATTATTCTTTCTATATGGGGGTTAGTAACAATAATGCTGAGGAAGTTTTGCGAATGAATGAAAGAAAAAAAGAAGTTTGCGGTGTAAAGATTTTTATGGGTTCCAGCACAGGGAATATGCTGGTTGATAACACAGCAACCCTTAACAGGATCTTTGGCGAAAGTGAATTACTGATAGCAACACATTGCGAAGATGAAAATATCATTAAAACAAATTATGAGAAATTAAAAAAGGAAAAAGGAAATTTATCGCCGTCAGATCATCCTATAATAAGAAATGAAGAAGCCTGTTACCGGTCTTCGTCATTCGCTGTTTCACTTGCAAAAAAATATAACAGCCGTTTACACGTACTGCATATTTCTACAGAAAAGGAATTGTCTTTGTTTGATAACACAATTTCATTAAAAGAAAAAAAGATAACGGCAGAAGTTTGTGTTCATCATTTACATTTTACTGCGAATGATTATGAGAGGCATGGTTATTTTATTAAATGTAATCCCGCCATTAAATCTTCCAATAATAAAGCTGCATTGTGGAAAGCTTTATTAGATAACCATTTGGATGTAATTGCAACAGATCATGCGCCTCACACTTTAGATGAAAAGCAGCCCCCTTATGAAAATGCGCATTCGGGTTTACCGCTTGTGCAGCATTCATTATTATTAATGTTGAAATATTACAAAGAAGGAAAAATCTCTTTAGAAAAAATTGTTGAAAAGATGAGCCATGCTTTAGCCGGTTGTTTTAAAATTGATAATCGTGGTTATATCCGTGAAGGATATTTTGCTGACCTTGTAGTTGTTGATCTTAACCAATCAACACAGGTAAAAAAAGAAAATCTTTTATATAAATGTGGCTGGAGCCCGCTGGAAGGTGAAACATTTCCGACGAAAATCACGCATACATTTGTAAATGGCAATTGTGTATATGGAAACAATGTGTTTGATGAATCTTCAAAAGGAATGAGATTAACTTTTAACTTATAAACAAAAAGCCCCTTCAGGGGTTGGGTATGGAAATAGACAAAACAACACTTAACGATCTCTCAATCTTTAATGCAGAAGAAGAGTATTCAATTTTTAATAAACTTGATCTTACAAGAACCACAGGCGGAAGGGAAAAACTGAAACAGCTTTTTAGCAAATCACTAAATACAACTGAAGCAATAACAGGAATACAGCAAACCCTTAAAGTTATTCAGCAAAATAAAAATGCATGGCCGGAAATTATCAGCAATGGCAGCATAATGGTTATACAAAAGTTTTATGAAACCACTGTTGACCAGATTCCTTCTAACCCCTCTGCTGCTGCAGCTTATGCTTATAAGCTTTTTCACGGTCCTGATTTTTCATTGGTAAAATATTCAACAGGTCATGGGTTTGATTTTATAAAAGGAATGCAGTCACTTATTGATACGCTTTTAAATAATGAATCTCCGGAGCCATTAAAAAAACTTTTGCAAAAAGCACAAACAATAATTGATAAAGATCAGTTTGCTATTATTCCTAAAAAAGATAAAGCTGATAACCTTTCCATGACAGAAATGTTGCACATGGCAAATTTTCTGAGGTATCATTATAAACAAAACATTTTTGAATTAGTAGACATCTATTCACAACTCGATGCATGGTATGGTATGGCGATGGCAATGGATAAATACGATCTTGTATTTCCTGAATTTATTAAAGGTGATACACCCACGGTTAGCGTTACAGGTTTATACCATATTCTACTACCGCAACCCGTTGCTTATGATATAACGCTTGATCCTGAAAATAATTTTTTGTTTTTAACCGGTGCAAACATGGCGGGCAAAAGCACTTTTATAAAATCAGTTGGTGCTGCAGTTTTTCTTGCGCATATAGGTATGGGTGTTCCTGCAAAGGCAATGCAGCTCACATTATTTGACGGCTTACTAAGCAATATTAATGTTGTAGATAATATTGTAAAAGGCGAAAGCTATTTTTATAATGAAGTGCAGCGGGTAAAAAATACTATTCTAAAAATTAATGATGGCAGAAAATGGCTGATATTAATTGATGAACTTTTTAAAGGTACCAACGTGCAGGATGCCATGAAATGCAGCACTGTCGTAATTGAAGGGCTTATAAAAATTAAAGACTCTTTATTTATTCTTTCTACACACCTCTACGAAATTGGTGAAACGCTTAAAGCACACAAAAATATTTCTTTTAAATATTTTGAAACAACCGTGGATGATGAACAACTAAATTTCAGTTACCAGTTAAAAGAAGGCATAAGCAACGACAGGCTTGGATACTTGATTTTAAAAAGAGAGAAGGTAATTGAGTTGCTGGAAAAATTGTAGCTCACAAATTTTCTCCATTTTCAAAAGATTCTATAACAGAAACCAAGAAGGTTTTTCAAGATCTTAAATTTAGAAAGAAATTTTAAACCCTTCTTGGTTTGTGTGCAATTTCAATAGTAAAAAATTCTTTTCAGCATCGTGTTCACGTTTTCGCACAACAATATGCTGTGAAGACCCGCTGGCAATGTCATTAAGTTAAGGATTTAAGCCCTGTAAGGGCTACGTGTTTATAGAAAGTAAAACCGAAAAAATACGATCCTGAAAATTAATGATGGCAGAAAATGGCTAATATTAATGGATGAACTTTTTAAAGGTACCAATGTGCAGGATGCCATGAAGTGCAGCACCGTGGTTATTGAAGGCCTTATAAAAATTAAAAATTCTTTATTTATTCTTTCTACACACCTCTACGAAATTGGGGAAACACTCTGTTTATTCTTTCGCCTGCGGTTCTTAAGTTTATTAATGAAAAAAAATTGCCGCCGATAAAACTAAATATCCCTGCAGCGCCTAACCATAGCCAGTTTTCTTTTTGTGGCTTTGTAAACAGTTCTGAAAAATGTAAGCCATCTGAAAGTAAAACAATTGGAATAATTAAAATGCTGCCGAGAACAATTTCCAAAGCAGTAACATATAAAGCATCGGCTCTTCTTGCGGCATATCCAAATAAATAAATACCTGCAGTCAAGCTGATAATAAAAAGCAGAGCGGCAAAGAATGGCATCCGGCTAAGCTAATATTGATTTATAGAATTAGACAAAATATTTGTGCAACTGGCGTAGAAGTTTTGGAAAAAAGAAAAGTAAATTTGTACAAATAAAAGTTATGAAAGCTGCATCAATAGAAAAGCAAATAAATAATTACCTGCCCCAGTTGACAGTAAATCAAAAAAAAGCTGTATTAACAGTAGTTAAAACTTTTGTTGAAGACCAGGATGTAAACTCAAATGATTATAGCGAAGAATTTAAAAAAGAATTAGACAGCCGGGATGAAGAATATATTAATGGCGGTAAGCTGGTAAGTGAAACAGAGGCAACCAAAAGAATTAATAAAATGATCAATGCTTAGCCTCATAGAGGCGATATATTAGTAGCAGGAGATTATTTAGAAAATAAAGCTCCGTAGGAGCGGCATATAAAAAAATATTCCACCCCTATGGGGTTTCTTACATTTGTTCAATCAATTTTTCTACTAATATGTTGCTTCTACGAAGCTGAAAACAATGCTTTTAACTAACCCGACAACGGGTTAGTTATATCTCCTCAATATATCATTACAAAAGAAATCCAAAAAAGAAATATAAGAAGCTATAAATAATTTTACGTTTTACTGTTGCTATAATTTCTTATAATGACTGGCTGCCTGATAGGAATGGAAAACACGGCGAGGGCCCCTCCCAGCCTCCCCGCAAGGGGAGGAGCAAGCAGCCAAGCTCTGCGCCGGATTTGTAATGGATAGCAGGAGCTGAAGATGAGAAATGTATTAATGCTGAGAGCCCTAAAATAAACAGCGAAAGAAGCTCTAATACCATCACTTAATTACCTGCATAAATATTTTTTCTCTAATTTCAATACATGTTAGTCAAAACCTATGGCAGTGCTGTGTATGGTGTGGAGGCAATAACCATAACGGTAGAAGTAAATGTAAGCAGCGGCAAATTCACTTCCATTGTAGGGCTTGCTGATAATGCCGTTAAAGAAAGTTTGGAAAGAATGGAAAGCGCCATAAAAACTAACGGTTATCATTTTCCCCGAACTAAAGTTGTTGTAAATCTTGCGCCTGCAGATATAAGAAAAAGCGGTACAGCTTTCGATCTTCCAATCGCTATTGGCACATTAGCGGCGAGTGATCAGTTTGAAAATGCTGACAAACTTTCTGACTATGTAATAATGGGTGAGCTAAGTTTAGATGGTGCTATACGGCCTATCAAAGGCGCACTACCCATTGCCATCCAGGCACGCAAAGAAAATTTTAAAGGGCTTATTCTTCCCAAACAAAATGCACGGGAAGCGGCAATGGTTAACAATCTAAAAGTGTATGGCGTTGAACATATTACTGATGTGATAAATTTTTTTATTGATGAGAATTGTTTGCAGCCAACGATCGTAAATACAAGAGAGGAATTTGCTCATGCACAAAGCGATTATGAAATTGATTTTTGTGATGTGAAAGGCCAGGAAAATATTAAAAGAGCTTTGGAGATTGCAGCCGCCGGTGGTCATAATGCAATTTTGATTGGTCCGCCTGGTGCAGGCAAAACTATGCTGGCAAAGCGTTTGCCAACAATACTGCCACCGCTTACTTTGCAGGAAGCATTGGAGACAACAAAAATTCACAGCGTTGCTGGCAAGCTTCCTGAAAATGCAACACTGATTTCAAAGCGTCCATTCCGTTCACCACATCATACTATTTCCGATGCAGGCCTGGTTGGCGGCGGCGGTATTCCGCAGCCCGGAGAAATTTCATTGGCACATAATGGTGTTTTGTTTTTAGATGAGTTACCGGAATTTAAAAGAACTGTTCTGGAAGTTATGAGGCAGCCGATGGAAGAAAGAAAAATTATTATTTCAAGAGCCAAGGTGGCATTGGAATTTCCTGCGAGCTTTATGTTGATTGCCTCTATGAACCCCTGCCCATGCGGCTTTTATAGTCATCCCGAAAAGGAATGTACCTGCCCTCCCGGTGCTGTTCAAAAATATCTTAATAAAATTTCCGGTCCATTATTAGACAGGATTGATCTGCATGTGGAAGTAACTCCGGTTGCTTTCAGTGAATTATCATCTAACGACCGATCAGAAAAAAGCGAGAGTATTCGTGAAAGAGTTATCAAAGCAATGGACAGGCAATCTGAGCGGTATAAAGATAATCCGGGTGTTTATTGCAATGCGCAAATGAGTAGTAAAATGCTGAAAGAAATTTGTGTGATAACACAGGCAGGTAGCAATCTTTTAAAAGTGGCAATGGAAAAACTAAATCTTTCTGCAAGAGCTTATGACAGAATTTTAAAAGTGAGCAAAACCATTGCAGACCTTGCTGGCAGTGATGATATAAAAGTTGAACATCTTGCAGAAGCTATTCAATACAGAAGTTTGGATAGAGAAGGTTGGGCAGGATGATAGAATGGGGGATGTACGATGTAATTGATGTGGGACGAAGGCTTATAACTTTTGGAAAGTTTTAAAACTTTCCAAAAGTTTAGTATCAATTAAATAATTTAAAATGATACCCGGAAGTTATTATCATATCTATAACCATGCAAATGGGAATGAAAATTTATTTTTAGAAGAAAGAAATTATTTTTTCTTTCTTGATAAAATATCTATACATATTTTACCTGTTGCAAATCTGCATGCCTATTGTCTTATGCCAAATCATTTCCATCTTTTAATAAGTATAAAAGAAATTAATGAAATCAAACTTTTGGAAAGCTTTACAGCTTTCCAAAAGTTACCAGACGATAAATTGCACCCTGTAATTGAGAAAAAAATAAGCAAATTTTTTTCAAATTTATTCAGCAGTTATACTCAATCTTTAAATAAAGTTTATAATCGTATGGGAAGTTTATTTATCCCAAATATGAAATCAGATTTAATTGAAGATGAAAATGGTTTATGTAAAGTTGTTCATTATATTCATGCAAATCCGGTTCCCCATGGTTTTGTAAAAGAGATGGGCAACTGGAAATTCAGTTCCTATAATTCTTATTTATCACAAGCTGCAACCAAACTTTCTAAAAAAGAAATACTTGATGTTTTTGGAAGCAAGGAATATTTTATAAAATATCATCAACAGCCAATAGAACTTAAGTATAAATGGGATCTTTAGATATTTAACCTTAAAAAAATTCGGTACTTAAAACTTTCAAAAAAACTATCGGAACTATTATGAATTATGATTCTTTAAATAATTTTTTCGACAAGATATTTGTTATCACGCTTGAGCGATCAACAAACAGGCAGGTTCATATCAACAAAGCGCTTCATGGATTAAATTATCAATTTTTTTTTGGCGCAGATAAAAATAATTTTTCTCTTAATGAATTAAAAGATAAAAATATTTACAATGAAGCATTAGCTATTCAACATCACCGGTACAGTAAGCCAATGAACGCAGGGCAAATTGGTTGTGCCTTAAGTCATAAAAATATTTATCAAGAAATAATAAATAGGGGGTATAAAAAAACACTGATCTTAGAAGACGATGCAGAGCCGGTGAAGGAATCATTAAATTTATTTTCAGAAATTATTAAAGATCTGCCTGATGATTGGGAACTATTGTATTTTGATTATTGTAAAAATGAAAAACCCCGGCATTTTAAAAAATACTGGTACCATTTACAAAGAATTGTTGGCGGATTAAAATGGGATCATACAATAATAGGTAACCTGTATCCCAAAATAATTAGCAAACATCTTTCGGTTGCGGGGTTTCATGATTATACGGATGCTTATGCAGTAACGCTTTCAGGAGCAAAAAAACTCCTGGAACTACAATCCCCTGTTTCTTATGTAGCAGATAATCTTTTGGCAATAGCTTCGGCATCCAAAAAAGTAAATACATTTATCAGCCACCCAAAACTTTTTCAACAATTGTCACAGGGGGAAGCATCAGCATTTGATTCGTTGCTTTAATATTTGTCTAACCCCGCTTTTAAAAAATTATCTATTTCATCATTCTTTATGGTCAGGCGGGGTCAGTCAGACCATCGGAGCATAATGTATATTGACTTAAATTTACAGAATGAAATTATTACTCTCATATTTAAAACCCTATAAAGGTTTAATGGCGTTAGCTCTTTTTCTTGCAGCCATCAACCAGGTATTTTCCCTTCTTGATCCATATTTTTTTGGTAAGATGTTCCAGGTATACGGGGTGCATGCTCACGAAACAGGACACTATGTAAAAAATGATTTTATAAAAACCGGTGACCGTTCCCAATCACAATTTGTATGGGGAGTATTGGGTTACTTAGGAATATTGATAAGCGTTGCAATGATTTCCCGAATTGCAAAAGCATTCCAGGATTATTTTGGAAATGTAGTGGTGCAAAAATTCGGCGCTAAATTATTTACAGATGGATTGCGGCATTCATTAAGACTTCCTTTCCAGGAATTTGAAGACCAGCGCAGCGGTGAAACCTTAAGCATACTAACCAAAGTGCGCACTGATACAGAAAAATTCATCGTATCATTCATAAATATTTTATTTGGTTTGCTGGTGGGTGTAATCTTTGTATCCGTTTATTCTTTTACACTACACTGGTCAATAATGCCTGTGTATTTTGGCGGCATTGTTTTATTATCCCTGCTTACAGGTTTTTTAAGTAAGAGAATAAAAGTTATACAGCGCACCATTGTAAAAGAAACCACTTCACTTGCAGGCACCACAACAGAAAGTTTACGTAACATAGAATTAGTTAAAAGCCTGGGGCTAACGGAGCAGGAAGTAAAACGTCTTAATAATAATACCTATAAAATTCTTGGGCTTGAATTAAGAAAAGTAAAAAGTATACGTACGTTAAGTTTTATACAGGGCACATTTGTAAATGCCTTACGGCAGGTAATAATGTTTATGCTGATGTGGCTGATCTTTGGAAATATTATTTTACCTGGACAACTACTTACACTTACATTTTATTCGTTTTTTATTTTTGGGCCATTGCAGGAAATAGGAAATATTATTATTACCTACCGGGAAGCAGAAGCCTCTTTGAATAATTTTCATAACCTGATGATTAAATTGCCGGAACAAAAGCCCATCTCTCCGCAAAACTTTGGCAGCATTGAAGAACTGGAATTTAAGAACGTAAAATTTAAGCACCAAACAGCCAACCAGCCTGCATTAAACAATATAAGCTTTGATGTAAAATCTGGAGAAACGATTGCGTTTGTAGGGCCATCAGGTTCGGGCAAAACAACTTTAGTAAAATTATTGGTGGGCTTATACCGTCCGCTGGAAGGAAAAATATTGTACAATAATATTGACGGAAATAATATTGATTTTGATACACTTCGTACACAGATCGGTTTTGTAACACAGGATACACAACTATTTGCCGGTACTATAAAAGAGAATATGCTGTTTGTAAATCCTGACGCAACGGATGAAGAAGTTTTAGATGTACTTCACAAAGCTTCCTGCAATAATTTGTTGGCAAGAGCAGATCATGGACTGGAAACTTTAATTGGTGAAGGTGGAATAAAAGTTTCTGGCGGAGAAAAACAAAGGCTTTCTATTGCGAGGGCATTGCTTCGTCATCCGCATTTATTAATTTTTGATGAAGCCACATCATCACTTGATTCGCTTACGGAAGAAGAAATTACCAATACTATTAAACAGGTTTCATCACAACAGGAACAAATAACTATTTTAATTGCTCACCGCCTTAGCACTATTATGCATGCCGACAGAATTTATGTTTTGGAAAAAGGTGAAGTAGTAGAAACCGGAACGCATGAAAATTTAATTTCGCAAATGGGTTTATATTATGCCATGTGGCGCCAGCAAATTGGTGAAAGAAAGAAGCTTGCAACACAGCCTGCATCATTAAATTGATTCCGGCTACCTTTGCCGCATGTCTGATTTGAAAAAACCTAAACCCAATTTTTTCTGGAGCATATTAACCATGCGCTGCCCACGGTGCAGAAGAGGCAGCATGTTTAAAAATAATAATCCTTACAAAAAATTAAAGCTTAAATATATTTTTGACATGTATGACAACTGTCCTGTATGCAAACAAAAATTTGATCTTGAAGTTGGCTTTTGGTATGGTACAGGTTATGTTAGTTATGCATTAACTGTTCTGTTATCAGGAGTTACTTTTCTGGCCTGGTGGGCAGCCATTGGTATATCAACTGATGATAGCCGGATCTTTTACTGGCTTATTTTAAATACAATATTGATAATTGTTTTGCAACCGTTGCTAATGCGGTTAAGCAGGGCAGTTTATATTTACTTCTTTATTACCTATGATGAAAATTATGAAAGCACTCCTGCCGTAGAACTTCATATCAATGAATAATAATTCATCATATACTTTTACCGTTGTCTATTTATTTTTTTCTTCTTCTTTAGTATAGAACATATCTGTAAAAATATTTGCCCTTCCCAATTCTTCAATATCACTTAACTCAAGTTCCAATGCCTTTGTGCTTTGTTGGATCTCGAGAAAAGAAAGTACAATAGAAATAAGCAATGTTATCATGCCGGCAGCAAAAATTATATTGGCAGCATACATCCAGCTCCTGTAAATAAAATACATACACAATACACAACAAAAAAAACTCAATGCGCCAAAACCCTGCATATATTTTATCAGGTTTAATCTTGCACGAAGGCTTTTTATTTGTTTAATGGCAGTATGCTTCACTTCCATTTTTGCATAGCTCTGGTGCAGGCTTCTTATCCTGTTTGCAATTGCCAAAAACCGATTTGTATAAGCCAGCATTAATAATGTGATTGCGGGAAATAATAAAGCAGGTGTATTAATGGAGATTTGTAACATGGAATAAAATTACACAAGATTATTTTTATCCTATGCCATAAATTTTGCCTTATGAAAGAAAAAGTAATGTAGAATTTTCAGTAAAAATAAGCACCTGAATAATAATTATAGATAGCTTTAAGTGTTTGATAAAAGGCAATGATTAAGTGCGAAGAGGATTTATTTTATGCAATGTATTTATAGATTCAGCGATGTTATGCACAACTTGGGGAAACTTATATTTACAATGACTCGCATAAAATATACTTTTATTAAAAAAGATATGTATATATCATTAGGAATTTTAACAGTACTCTATCTATGGGTATTCTATGAGTTTAAAAAATCCCCAATAGTTGATTAATTAACTTCCCATCCTGCTTAAGGAATCATGTGGATCGCATGTATTTCCTTCTCCATACTCAACTTAACATAGTAAAGGATATTCATTATTACCGGTTTCAGGTTACATTATTCCAAAAAAAATTAATACAACTCAGTTACAATGGGAAAGCAATTTTATCTACTTTCCAGTGTAGTATATTGTATAAGGAATTTACTGCAAAAGAAAATCGTTTAGACTTAATGGCCCGGTTAAATACTCCTGTTAATGATAGTATCTGTTTGCCTTTTATTTACTATGCCACTAATAATTCTATAAATGGAGGCTACAATAAAAATTCCGCCAAGCACTACAACAATTGATGATCCCGCCGGAAAATCATAATGAAATGAAAAGTTCAATCCAAAAAAACCGCCAAGTATGCTGATGATTATCGCGATTATTAAAACAGCCGCTTTATTTTTTGTAAGCATAATGGCTGATACTGCCGGAATAATAAGATATGAAAAAACAGGAATTACCCCATTTATTTTAACTGCAAAAACAATAGCTAAACCAATGGAAATATAAAATAAAAAGTTCCAGATATTGAAGATGCCTACAAGATGATTTACTCCATTCTCAAATGACTCAGTCAACGCAAAAAATTTCCTAAAGAAAATTACCTGAATAAACAGAATAGCCCCGAATACAATTGCTATAGATGTAATTTGCTGCCAGCTTACAGATAAAATATTTCCAAAAAGAACTTCCTGTATATCTGAATCCCCATGAGCCGTTCTTGAAATTAACAATACCGTAAGTGCTGATGCAAAAGCATATAGAATTCCAATGATAGCTTCCTGCTTCAGCCTTTTATCCCTGATATTAATAAACGACATGAGTAATGCGCCGGATAAGGTAAATATTAATGGAATGGAAGTAAGCCCTGTACCAATAAATGCTGCAAAAGCAACACCTAATGAAGAGATCTGCCCAAGTGCAAGATCAACAAAAACGATTCCTCTGCCAACTACATGCACGCCTAGATACGATAATAATATTCCCGTAATAACCGCTGCCGCAAAGGCTTGCACCATGAACGGCAATTGAAACATCTCAAACATAAGATTTAGTTTTAAAATTTTAATTTAATAATTACTTAAGCACTGCTATCAATTGATCAATATCATAATCAAAAAGGTCAAAATAATTTTTAATGCTGCTAAATGCACCTACAGAAGTGGCAAGCGTTAATTCTTTTACCCCCGTTTGTTTTGCAACTACATCAGATGATGAAGTAGTAAAATAAGGCGATGAAATAATTACTTTGATCTTGTTAGCAGTTACTTCTTTTATCACTTTTACTAATTGAGAAGGCGACGGTGGAATGCCCGGCTTAGGTTCCATAAAATCTACAATTTGCAAACCAAACCTTCTTTCAAAATAAACCCACTCATTGTGATAGGCAATTATTCTTGACCCTTTATAAGGAGCCATTTTAGCACTCCACTCTCTCAATTTCAAATCAATTTTCGTAAAAAATGCATGAAGGTTAGCTTCATAAAAATCTTTGTTAGCAGGATCAACACGTTCCAGTCCGCTGGCAATATTTCTTGCAATAACTTTTCCATTCAATGGATCAAGCCAGTAGTGCGGGTTTCCGTAAATATGAATATCACCTTCGCCCCTGTTAACAGAAGAAGGAACCTGTAACAGGCCTACGCCTTCAGATGCATCTACGTAACCTGGAGATCCTTTTTGAATTTTTGAATTTCTTGAACTGGAAAGTAATTGTGGTGACCATCCCGTTTCAAGATCAAGCCCTACCGTTACAAAAAGATCAGCATTAGAAAGGCTGATTATGTAACTCGGCTTCGGATCAACAAAGTGAGGATTTTGATAACCTGTTGCTATGGATTGCACTGAAACTTTATTGCCCCCAATCATTTCTGTAATGCTTCTCAAATCCATTGTTGTGGTAACAATTTTTATAGTGCCTGCATTTGCACTACAAACTATTATTACCAGTATTGAGAAAAGTAAAATTATTTTTTTCATGATTTATTTCTTTAAAATTTTATTAAGTGTTTTAATATTGATGAGCTCCATGTGCACCAATTACAAATATCCAGCGGATCCAGAACTGGTTGTAATCAGGCTGAATATTTACAGTGGTAAATTTTCCTTCAAATTCTATTTTTTGAAATTCAGTTGCCAGCCAGCCTGCGCTTAATGAACCTGCCTGTTCAACTATATTTTTATTATAAGGCTTTTGTGCATAATCATACCTGCCCGTTAAAAACCAGCGCTTTGCAATTTGATATTCTAAAAAAGAATAAAGACCAAATGAGTTTGACATTTTAGTTGCAGAATATTTTGCATTGCTAAAAAATATTTCACTTTGCCAGGTGAAAGATTTGTAGGTATTTAATTGTAGAGGTTTCCATTTGTATGTTATATCGGCGGCGCCAATATTTGTAGTGCTTGAAGAATCATTGGGACCTGTTATACCTGTAAATCCTAATTCAAGTGTAGCATTATCATTTAAAGTAAAAAAGTTTTTAAGATGACCGAGATAGACAAAACGATTGTTTTCCCCTCTATAAAAACTCGGAGATTCTCCTGCACCTGATGTAGCCTGAAAAACAAACTCCTGGTAAAATTTAGCAGGCGATAACCAGCTTAGCGAAACACCTTCATCATTAAGTCCTCCCTCTCCAAAATAATTTACATAAGCATTGGGCAAATCAATAAATGGAAGTGCATGAGGATGAATTGGATTTAATCTGCCAATCGCTTCCCTGAATTTTCCAACTTTCAATTGTAATTTTGCAGGCAGCGAAAGTGTAGTAAGATAACCTTCTTCAACCTCTACACCATATTTATGAGTAACCGGATCCCGACCGAAGGAAAGAAAAAAATCTGCCCGGATATATGGATCAACAACCGATTGAAATGAAAATTCTGTTTCATTAAGATATGCGTCAAAATTCTTTTTCCCCTGGCTAATATATGATGTTCTAAAATCAGCAACCACACCTATATCCGGGTTGGATGAAATACCGGAACGGGTTTGTTGCGGAGCAGCTTGAGTTGTAGTATTTGTTTGCATTTGCTGCTCAATCTGTTTAAGAAGAACAGAATCTGTTGCAGTGCTGTCAGTTTGTGCAATTGTTTTATTACTGAAAAAAAATGCGCTCAATAATAAAATGAAAAATATTTTTTGTGATTGTATATTTAAATTCACCGGAATGAGTTTAGTGTAATAAAAAATTACATTACCAGGATGTTATTAAACATCTTTGTTAAACTAAATATTTACCGGTGGGCCACGAAGTTGCGAATAGATGGCAGCGATGGAAGTGAAAGAAATATCCTTTACAATATAAAAAGAAAAAGAAGTGGAGAGAGGAAATTCAAAGGAAGGCAGATCATTTAAAAAAGTAGATTCTGCCACAAGATTATCACTATCACAATTATATCCTGAATTGGTTAACTGGTATGGCTTCTTACTGTTTTTTACCGGTCTGCTGTCAATATGCTTTGCAAATATGTTATGAAGAAATCTTTTAGGCGTTATGCTTAAAGCAAAAACCATCAGCAGTAAGCCTGAAAGAAATCTTAATATGTAACCTGATCTTAGCAAAAGGTTTTTTATTCTTAATTGTAAATATAAAACAAATAATTTCAGAACAGAATTGCAAATATAAAGATACCATTGCATCAAAAAAGTTAATAAGATTTACATCTTTTATATGGGCTTTGGTTTTGTATATTTATAATGAAGATGGTAATTAAGAAAAAAAAACAATCAAAATATTATTATGCTTTCTACACGGCATGAAATATTTATGGAAGTGGCGGCAAATCTTAGCTTTTCTAAAGCAAGTGAAATATTATTTATAAGCCAACCCGCCATAAGCAAGCATATTAAAGTATTAGAGGCATTTTATAAAACCACTTTGTTTGAAAGAAAAGGGAACACAATTCATTTAAGCGCCGGAGGCAAACTATTATACAGCCGTTTAAAAGAAGCAAAGAAAATTCAAAATCAATTAGACTTTGAATTAAGCACACTAAAAAATCAGTTTAAAGCAAAAGGGCAATTAAAGTTAGGCGCCAGCACAACGGTTGCGTTATATATAATACCAAAAATATTATCTGCATTTCATCAAAAGTATCCCGAAGTAAAAATAAGTTTACTTAACAGAAACACAGATACCATTGTAAAAGCATTACTTGATGAGGATATTGATATTGGTATTGTAGAAGGCAAAAAAAAGATCTCAACTATTTTATATGCACCTTTTATAACCGATGAAGTTGTGGCAGTTTGCAGTGCAAAAAGCCCCATTGCAAAAAAGAAAACGATAAGCATACATGAACTAAAAAATTATCCCATTGTATTGAGAGAACAGGGGTCAGGTACATTGGCTGCCGTAAAATATAATCTGGAAAAAAACGGAATTAAATTATCTGAATTAAAAGTAAGCGTACGGCTTGCAGGCACTGAAGCATTAAAAAATTTTTTAAGAGAAGATGATTGTCTCGGCTTTTTGCCCAGAGGTTCTGTACATAAAGAATTGCGGGATGGAGATTTAATTTCTATTAAAATTGAAAAGTTTCAAATTGTGAGGGATTTCTTTTTTATCCAGAGACATGGCGCTGATAATAATGAACTAAATAAAGCATTTATCCGTTTTGCAAAACTTAACTATAACAAATAGTTATGGGTTATAACCTTTTAATATCCTATAAATTATAACAGCATTGTAGTTTTGATAAATGCTTACTATATCAAAACCATTCACATTTGCCACTACTCTTAAGTGTTCAAATTGCAACCGGGAGTATTCTTTATTATCTGTAAATACTTTCGCACCGTGTTGCGGTCAGCCATTAGTGGTTGTTTACGATACATCTTCAGGTTTATTAAAAACTGATTTTCAATACAGGCAAAAAAATATGTGGCGGTATTCGGAAATGTTACCGGTTATAAAAGAAGAAAATATTATTTCTCTAGGGGAAGGGATGACACCAATATTACCGCTAATCAAATTAGGTAACCGGTTTGGGTTTTCTGATCTGTCAATGAAAGATGAATCTTTTAATCCAACACTTTCCTTTAAAGCAAGAGGCATTAGTGTGGCCGTATCCAAAGCAAAAGAATTTAAAATTGAGCAATGTATAATTCCTACCGCAGGCAATGCCGGCGGAGCATTAGCAGCTTATTGTGCAAAAGCAAATATTAAATGCACTGTAGTAATGCCCAGACATACGCCAGCTATTTTTAAACAGGAATGCGAATTATATGGAGCCGAGTTATTATTGGTTGATGGCTTAATTAATGACTGCGCAAAAAAAATTGAAGAATTAAATAAGAATAAAAAATACTTTGATGTTTCTACTTTAAAAGAACCCTACAGATTAGAAGGAAAAAAAACTATGGGATATGAAATAGCTGAACAATATAATTGGGAATTGCCAGACGTTATTATTTACCCTGCAGGTGGCGGCACAGGATTAATAGGGATTTGGAAAGCATTTAATGAAATGAAAAAAATGGGATGGCTAAGTGGGCCTTTGCCCAAAATGATCGCTGTTCAATCTAAAAACTGTGCTCCTTTATTACATGCGTTTAAAGACCCTGTTAACTGGAAGAAAAACTTTACTCCCATGCCTACAATCGCCAATGGATTGGCGGTGCCTTATCCTTTTGGAATGAATATGATGCTGAAAGTTTTAAAGGAATCCAACGGAACTGTAATTGCAGTGGATGATAAAGAAATTATTTCAGGAGTAAAGGAAATAGCAAAAACCGAAGGCTTATTAATTTCACCCGAAGGAGCAGCAACATGGAAAGCATTATTGGATTTACGAAGCCGCAACAAGATTGATTTATCAGAAAAAATATTATTGCTTAATACCGGTAGTGGTTATAAATATCCTGATAATTTAAATTGAAAAACTGTTACACTCTTTTAAGGGCATCTCTAATTACTGAACTTTCCAAAAGTTGGTAATTATAAACTAACGCCAATGCTTAATTTAAACTTTTGGAAAGTTTAAACTTACGCAACAAGATTGGTTTATCAGAAAAAATATTATTGCTTAATACCGGTAGTGGCTATAAATATCCTGATGATTTAAATTAAACTACAAATTCATCTTATAGTTTATGGTACTCTGTTAGCCAGAAAATATTTTTAAGTCTAACTAATTTGTTACTGTTAACGTTCCTGTCATACCACCGTGAAAATTACAATGGTATAGAAAACTTCCGGCCACTGTTGGTGTAAACGAAAAAGAAGCTCCAACGGCAATAGTGCCGCTGCTGAATGTAGTTCCATCATTTGATGTTACTGTATGTGCTGTATTATCATTATTGGTCCATTTTACAGTTGTACCAACTTTAACTGTAAAAGGAGAAGGAGAAAACGACATACCGGCCATGCCAACATCTCCTGCTGCTACCGGAGGCGGAGGCGGCGGCGGTGGTGTAATAGTTGCTGGTGTACTGCCAGATTTACTGCAGGAAACAATAGCGGTACATAAAAAGAAACAAAAGATAAAAGCTAATAAAATGTTTTTCCTTTTCATAAATACTGTATTAATTTTTAATTATTATTTATTATTAATACGGAAATAACAGCAGCGGGTTGCCTCTAAGAATTAAAATGCTCCAGACAAAAAGTAATGAGGAAAAATAAAACTCACATTTTAGAATTTACCTGGTAATTTTTTTTGTTATCCCAATATTAAAGCCTGTACTCATGATTGGTAAACTTCCAATACCCATTCCCTTTAAAGGAATTTTTATATAAGGTTCAATGCGAAGGGAAATATTTTTTTTAAGTGCTTTATTATATCCAACACTAAAATTTGCAACAGCCAGTAAAGCAGTTGAAGAGTTGCTGTAAGTTGCAGAATGTTGATATTGTTGCCCGCTATTATCTATAGTGTAATTATATTTTTCATTTTTTATTAAATAAGAAGATAAGCCTGCGGATGTTGAAAAATTTGTTTTACCTGTTGTAAGATTATATTTTATAGTAAGTGGAATTTCTATCATATTACATACCCCATCTACATTCTTAATTTTTGCGGTTGAATTTGTATATACCATTGTTGTGCTGAAGTATTTACCATCGGTATAATAATTCTTTATACTCCATGAGACACCGGATTCCACGCTAATTCTTTTATTTATTTGGTAGCCCACCAATACCCCCATACTTACACCAATTTTTTTTATTGATTGAAATTTTATTGTGCTAATGTCAGGACTAAAAACGATACCTGCATACAATCCATGGTTTTTTTGTTTTCGGTCCTTTTTCTGCAAGCTTTGCGTTATTTCATGAATATTATTTTTACATAAACTATCCTCATCTTTCTTATTATCATTTAATTTAACAGGTTGTATTTCATTATTACTCCCGGCTATATTTTTTTTATTGACTTGTTGGGATATAAATTCACGTTTCTTTTTGTAAGATAATTCAGCAACCGGATCTACAATAAGAGATTGCTTATCGGGTATAAATACAGGGTCATTATTTTCTTTACTCTTTGAATTTAATTTTACTTTATTCTTACCCTTAATCACGGAAGAATTTATACCCGCTAAAGATTTGTTTGGAGCTACTGTAAATAATTTTGCATCGTTGGATTTTGAATCTATATTTTTAGATTGCGGTTCATCCGGCAAATTTTTATTTAAACTATTTTTAAGTATAATATCAGAATGTGTATCCTTATTATCAGAAACATAATTTTTATACATCAATCCCAAAGGAAGTAATAACAATAGCCACAAAAGATATTTATAATTTTTATTTTTTGCAGCTGTATTATCTGCTACAGATTTTTGCACTGATAGCTTTTTACCTACAGCATTCCAATCAGCGCTATCTGTATTTAACGGGTAACCTTCTGCCGCTCTTCTGAATAATTCCTCCATATCGTCATTTACTTGTTGCATACTGCATTTGCAGTTCGTTTCTTTTAATATAAGTTCTTAATAAATTTTTTGCTTTTGATAAATTAGATTTTGATGTGCCTACAGAAATTTTTAGTTGATTAGCAATTTCCTGGTGAGTAAAACCATCTATAACATACATATTAAAAACTACCCTATAACCTGGTGGCAATTTTTTTACTTCATTAATAAGTTCTTTGTATAATAAAGCCTGGTCAGCTGATTGCAATTTATCTGCTATCCATATTTCCTCATTCGTCATTCCGATCTCGTGTAAAAAACTATCTTTCCTTAACCTGTCAATAGCAGTATGTATCATTATGGTTTTAAGCCATCCCATAAATATCATTTCAACATTCTGTGATGATTCATAATGAAATGTATGTAGCTTGGTAAATATTTTTACAAAGCCATCATTTACTACATCCACAGCCTTATCGTATCTGTATATATACCTGAAAACTATTTTTAGACTATACCCATAATACTGCTCATAGAGATGCCTGCTGGCTCTCTGATTATTTTGCATGCATCCGTCAATTATTCCGTGCAGGCTCATTGCTAATTAAACAGTATTTATTATGAATACGAAATATTTCTATTTTGGTTGCTTAATTTAAGCTAATAAAATTTTAGGAATAGAATATTGGATAAGGAACTACCTTACTTTCATCATAGTTCGTACCTGTTGTATAGTTCCGTTCTGTAATCTTGCATAATAAAGGCCGGAAGGTAAAACGCCACTATTGAAGTTTATAGAATACGTTCCCGGCTGTGTATAATCCTTGTCAACAGGTGTTGAAAGCACTCTGCCAAGGGTATCCATAATTTGTATCAAAGTATGTCCGCCTTCTGTTTTAAAAGTTATGGTTGTTGATGATGTAAATGGATTTGGAGAATTAGTAATAAGATTAATTCCTCCGGTATTAGGAGCAACATTTTTGCACGATGCGCTGTTAACAAAAGGTATGTTTTGAAAATTTTTAAGCATGATAGTTTGCAAATCGCTGTTCTTTACACAAAGCCAGTTTTCCAGCAGAGAGGCATAAACACTTCTAAAATCATACTGCATAGGGATATTATCATTCACTGTTGCATTTACCGGCAATGCAGGACTGTTACCCCATACAGCGTTTGTTACATTCTTTCCAAACAAAATCATTGGCGCTGCTGCACCATGATCTGTACCACCGCTGGAATTACTTTTTATTCTTCTTCCAAATTCAGAAAACGTCATACCAACAACTCTTTCTTCAACACCTAAGTTTTTCAAATCATCCTGGAAAGCTTTTAGCGCATCTGAAATGTTCTTTAATAAATTAGCATGAGCGCCAATGGTAGTATCAGCAGGGTTTACCTGCAATGAATGCGTGTCAAAGCCTCCGAAACTCACCATGTACAATCTTGTTTTTAATCCGCCTTTTACCAATCTGGCAACAATTTTTAATTGATCGCCCAATGAATTGTTTGCAGGGTAAGTTCCCTGTACAGGTACATTGGCTGCAGCATTTTTTACAACTGTTGCGTATTGCTGCGTTTGCTTAGATACTAATCTTAGATATTTTAATTCTTTACCGGCAGGCGTATTAGGTGCAGGATCTTCAACACCATTTAATAAATTATAAAAGCTTGTGGGATTACTAATGCTCATACCCATATTAACTGCGGGACCCTGAAAAGTTAGTGATGTTATTGAACCAATTTGTATCCCTAACGGATCGGGCATGGATGATGTTGGATAACCATTTGGAAAATTAGGATACTCATAATTTAAATACCTTCCGCCCCAGCCGCTGGTTAATACCTGTGTGCTGTCTGCAGCACTCATCCAAATATCTGTTGCACGAAAATGAGAAAAGTTCGGCTGCGGATAACCTACTGCCTGCACTATACCAAGTTTACCATCATTGAACAATGTTTGCATTCCCTTCATAGCAGGATTCAATCCTGTATTATCAAATTTATTTAGCGCAAGTATTTTTGCTTCAGGAATTGCTATGTTGGTTCTTGCATTATAATATCCCGAATAATTATCTTTTGGCAATATCATATTTAACCCATCATTACCACCGCTTAATTGAACAATTACCAATACATGGTCTGTTTCTGTTGCGCTGGCTAACAAAGTATTCAATGGCGAATCCTCGCCAAAGGCTTTTAGTGAAAACCCATTAATAACGGCTGGTAATACAGCTCCTGTGCCTGATGCTCTTATAAAATCTCTTCTTTTCATTTTTGTTTTTTGTTCTGCCTCACCCAACCCCTCTCCTCATGTAGAGGGGCTAATGGTTATGCTAATTGATATTCTGCAAGCCTCATGAAATATTGATAAAGATCACGTAACCTGTTCTTAACTATTGTGGCATTAGTTACATCATTTGGATTTGCAATGTAAGCAAGCCATGCATCTGTCCAATAATGATCCTGTGTTTGACCGCTCAATAAAATATCTGTTTTTAATTGATTTTTTGATGCCAGACTTAATGGTAATCTAAATAAATAATTTATGGAATCATTTATCAGCTCATTCGGGTCGCCGGGGTTAGACATCGTTTTGGCAAAAACTATAAAGTCTATTTTAATATTTTTACCATTCCTTGTAAAACCACTGTTGGCCATTGTATCAGAAAACTGATTACGCTTTGGTAAAGTGTCCGAGTTTATCCATATTTCATAAAACTGCGGGGCCTGGTAGTAAGGAGCCCATCCTGCAACATTTGGAGGATCGCCAATATTTTGCTGCATATTGCTTGATTGGGTTCTTATATAATCCCACATGTAATATGCATTTATATAATCCGATGCAAGAGGAAAAGCAACACCAAACTCCCTGCATAAACTAATGTTGGCATCCACCGGGCTTTTTATTTGACATCCCTGGTTTAGCACATCAAAAAAATGTTCGCTTTTTAAAAGTGCATCCAATACAGGTTTTATTTCATAATTATTACTGCGGAAGATTTGTGCAAGTGGTGTAATAACATTTGCTTCGGTTGTTGCATCTATATCATAATAAACAAACCAGCGATAAATTTTTCTGCATAAGAACATTGCTGTTTCATTAGTGGCAAATATCATAGTGATCAGATCATCTAATTCATTTGCGCCGGCAGCCCCACTTCTGCCGGTAATAATAGTATTATTATAAAAAGAAGAAAATTGTTTGTTGGTAATATCATGCTTTGCAAAAGTAAAAAAAGAAACGTTGGTAGCATTATTAATTGTCCATCCCGTTAAAACTTTTGCAGCTGCTTTTACATCACTTTCAGAATAGGGTGGTGAGCCGTTATCAATTCCTTTTCCTACAGTAAATAATTCCTGCATTTCCCTTCCATAGTTTTCATCAGGTGCTGTATTTGTATTCAGGTAACCGTTAAGATAACGGAGCATTCCTGTATCCAGCGTAATATCTTTTACAAATTGCTTAAAATTGCCAACAGCATTTTTCCTTAAAATTTCATTGTTTTGATAACTCCATATTGCCCTTCCTATATTATTTGTTTCGGTAGAAAAATGATTGTGCCAAAATAGTACGAGCTTTTCTAAAATACTTCTGTTTTGGTTTATCATTAAACCCGTCCACCAGCTTTTAAAAGAACTTACTCTTTGCGAATCCACACCGCCGTCGGTGGTGTTTGTATTAACCCATGTAGAGCCTGAAGCTATTGCCTGGTCAGGGTCTCCGGCTGTTACTGAATTAGCGTAATTTTTTACCGGTGGTGCAGGAGTGGAAGGGACTGTGAGCAATTCATTAACGGCCTGTGATAAAGTTTTTGTTTTGAAATAATCAACATCAGCTTTTACAGCGCCAAACATTGTTCTCTTTAAAAGATGAATTATTTCGTTTGTACCAAATGTACCTGCATAAGGAGTGAGGCCGCTGGTTGTTCTGGAAACTTTAAATGAAGAAACATCAGGAGAAGAAATTTTCTTTTTTCGTGTTTGTAAAAATGCTCTTCTATCCATGTGAATTGTATTGAAACGGGAATTGGTTATCCGCCCTAAATATAATAAAAGGTTTTAGTAAAGAGGATACTTCTAAGGATTATGTTGCCTGAAGCCCCTTGTCCCCCGAAGGGGGGACTTAGATCGTTTCTTCATTTAAAGTTTGTCAGTTTTTTTTAAGCTTGAGTTATAATAAATAGAGATTGAAAATAAGAATAGACTATCCACCTCTCCCTTCGGGAAGGGCTTTAGTGAAAACTTGTACTTTAATAAAAGATTCAAAGGGATGGGCTTTTACTGCAAAGCCCCCTGTTCCCCGAAGGGGAAACTTGAATATAAGAAGATTTAACTTTCTACCCTTCCTTTCGGGAAGGGTTTTAGTAAAATCATTCGTATCTAATGGAAGTTTGTGAGGATGTGCCTTGTGGCGGGATAGGCTTTTAATTAATATTCTCAATAATCCCTGCAATACCCTGTCCGCCTCCAACACAGGCGGTTACAATTCCATATTTTTTATTTAAACGCTTCATGTCATTGGTAATTTGTACAGTAAGTTTTGTGCCGGTACAACCTAATGGATGCCCCAATGCAATAGCGCCTCCATTTATATTTACAATTTCAGGGTTCAATTCTAATTTATTTATTACAGCCAAAGCCTGGGATGCAAAAGCTTCATTCAATTCTACCAGGTCAATTTGAGATAGGTTCATTCCTGCCTGCTTCAATGCTCTTGGTACAGCCTCCACCGGACCAATACCCATGATGCGTGGATGAACACCGGCGCTTGCACAGGCAACCAACCGTGCAATAGGTTTTAATCCTAATTCATTCACCATCTTCTCACTCATCACAATTACAAAAGCTGCGCCATCACTTGTTTGTGAAGAATTACCTGCAGTAACTGATCCGCCTGCAGCAAATGCAGGTTTTAACTTATTCAGCGCTTCAATGGTTGTATCAGCTCTTACTCCTTCATCTGTATCAACAACAAAATTTCTCTTTTGCTTTTTTCCTTTTTCATCTACATAAATTTCCTCAACATTCACCGGCAGAATTCCATTTTTAAAATACCCCTTTTCTATCGCCTCCTTCGCTTTTCTGTGAGAATTAAAACTGAATTCATCCTGTGCTTCCCTGCTGATAGAATATTCTTTAGCCACTGCTTCCGCAGTTAATCCCATTCCTAAATAATAATCCGGTGTATCGGAAGTAACCGAATATGCGGGAACAGTTTTCCATCCTGCGGTTGGTACCATGCTCATACTTTCAGTTCCGCCTGCAACAATACATTCTGCCTGTCCGCTTCTGATCTTTGCAGTTGCAATAGCAATTGTTTCAAGTCCGCTGGCACAATAACGGTTCACCGTCATGCCCGGCACTTCAATTCCCAAAGCTCTTACGCTTATCATCCGGCCAACCTGTAAGCCTTGCTCAGCCTCAGGTACAGCATTGCCAACGATAAGGTCATCTACTCTTTTACTGTCTAATTGCGGAACAGTTGCCATTAAACCTTTAATAACATCAACCGCCAAATCATCAGGGCGATAAAATCTAAAACCACCTCTCTTTGATTTAGTAACTGCTGTTCTGTATCCTGCTACTATATATGCTTCCTGCATTTGATTATGAATTTAAAGTGTATAAATTAAGAATTATAAAGTTAGATATTATCAGGGAGATGATTACTTTCAAAAATGCTAAAGTCAATTATCTTCGCAGCACTTCATGTACAAGCTGCTCCGTAATATTTTATTTTGGTTTGATGCAGAACAGGTTCATTATTTTTCAATGAATTTTTTAAAGCTTTTTTGTAAGATTAATCTTATAAAAAAAATAATCAGTAAGAAATATAAAGCCAAAGATTCTCCTGTAAATGTCTTTGGCTTACAATTTAAAAATCCAGTTGGTCTTGCCGCAGGGTTTGATAAAAATGCAAAATATCTTTCTGAATTAGAAGCACTGGGGTTTGGCTTTATTGAAATTGGAACTGTTACACCATTACCGCAAAAAGGAAATGATAAACCAAGACTATTTCGTTTGCCAAAAGACAAAGCATTAATAAACAGAATGGGATTTAATAATGATGGAGTAAAAGTTGTTGCGGGCAGAGTAAAGAAATGGAAAGAGAATAAAGAGCAACAAAGTATAAACCACAAACCACAAACCCCCGATAGCTATCGGGACTACAAACTTATAATTGGTGGCAACATTGGTAAAAACAAAAACACGCCAAATGAAGATGCCTGGAAAGATTATGAGATATGCTTTCTCGAATTATTCGACTTTGTTGATTATTTTGTAGTGAATGTAAGTTCACCCAATACACCCGGTTTAAGAGCTCTTCAGCAAAAAGATTCTTTAAGAAAAATTTTATCTCATTTGCAAAATTTAAATAACAGGAAGGAACATGCCAAACCAATTTTATTAAAAATTTCTCCTGATTTAACTAAAGAAGAGATTGATGATATAACTAACCTTGCTGTTGAAATAGAATTAAATGGCCTGGTAGTAGCAAATACAACTATAAAGAGAGAACAATTACAAACTACAAATTACAAATTACAAACTATAGGTGCAGGCGGTTTAAGTGGGATGCCTTTAAAACAATCTTCAACACTAATAGTTGAATACATCAGTAAAAAAATAAAAAATAAAATTCCCATCATTGCAAGTGGCGGAATATTTGCAGTCAATGATGCTAAAGAAAAAATAAATGCAGGTGCATCATTGGTGCAGGTTTGGACAGGCTTTGTTTATGAAGGCCCGGGCATTATAAAAAATATTTGTAAGAGCCTTACTTATCTTTAAAAATAATTTTTAATTAATGGAACATTTATTTACAAGCGAAAGTATTATCAGTTTTTTAATTCTTGTGGTGTTAGAAATAGTATTGGGAATTGATAATGTAATTTTTGTAAGCATAATTTTAAATAGGATAAAAGAGGAAAAAAATATAAAGAGTGCCCGCAGAACATGGATGATAACAGGGATTATTTCGAGAAGTTTATTATTATTAGGGCTTAGCTGGCTGCTCGCTCAAAAAGGAAAATATTTATTTTCACTTTTTGGTAAAGGGTTTGACCTGGCAAGTCTTGTAATGATATGCGGCGGATTATTTCTTATTTATAAATCGGTTAAAGAAATTCATGAAAAGCTTGAGGGAGATAACCCCAATGATGAATTATTAAATCAAAAAGGGCTATCACCTGGCAAAGCAATCGGGCAAATAATTTTAATTGATGCTGTCTTTTCTTTTGACAGTATTATAACAGCAGGAGGAACCGCAAAGTTTGTTGAAATAATGATAGCTGCAGTGATCATTGCCATGATCATCATGTTTTTATTCAGTCCAAAAATTTCTTCTTTCATTCATAAACATCCCACCTTAAAAATGCTTGCGCTTTCTTTTTTAGTAATGATAGGCTTAAGCCTTGTTATGGAAGGATGGAGTTCAGAAGCTGCACATAAACTGGAATTAAAAAATTATATTTATTTCGGAATGGCATTTTCTTTTGGTGTAGAAATGCTGAATATGTATATGCGCAAAAAACAAAAAAGGATTGTAAAAAAGGTAGAGTTGCATGAAGCATATTATAAAGAAGAACCTCCTGAAAATTACAGCGATACCGCTAAATAACTTTACCTGTTTAATAAAACACAAGCCACCATTCCTGCTGTTTCTGTTCTTAATCTGGTATCTCCCAAAGTAACAGGGATAAAATTATTTACAATAGCAAGATCAATTTCTTCTTTTGTAAAATCGCCTTCGGGACCAATGAGGATTATTGATGATTGCTCAATTGTTTCATTGCTCAATTGTTTTTTTTTCCCTTCGATACAATGTGCGATGTATTTATTTTGATGCGTGGAAGTTTTAATTATTTCTTTCAACTTTATTGGTTCATGAAGTATAGGTAACCATGCCTGTTGCGATTGTAACATTGCGCTTACCAAAATATTTTGCATTCTATCATTACGAAAATTTTGCTTTTCAGTTCGCTCACAAATTAAAGGGATGATCTCTGAAATGCCTATCTCTGTTGCTTTTTCGAGGAACCATTCAAAACGATTTGCATTTTTTATAAGAGAGATGGCGATAGTAATGTTTGATGTAAGGGGTTTGATGTTTGATGTTGCGAGCACCTTTACTTCAGCAGCTTTTTTATGTTCTGCAATTATTTCGACAGTAATTATTTCTCCTTTACCATTCGTGAGTTGAAGTTGCTCTCCCCGTTTCATCCGTAAAACCTGGATGATATGTTTTGATGTATCCTCACTTAAAATAAAAGAAGATTGATTAAAATTCTCCTGAAAAAAAATTGGTAAAGACATTCAACAAAATAAATCAACATCTAAAAAATAATCTTCAACCCCAAAAATTCGAAATTAAAACGGTGTCTCATCATCAAACTCTCCATCATTCATTTTACTTCCTTTCTGGATGTATAGTTTGGCGCCATCACCATCAATATCACTAACAGGTTTCCAGTTTCCACCCGCCGGAAGATGGCTGCTGGCATCAGTTCCATCTTCTTCAATAAATTTTTGAATATGCAGTAACGCTTTTAATTTGATGGTATCCAATTGTCCGTTCCTGTGCTTTGCAATACGTACATGTGTTTCGCCTTTGTTACTTTCGCCCATTTCATTTGCAGTGATGTCGTAATATTCAGGGCGGTATAAAAACATTACCATATCAGCATCCTGTTCAATGGCACCGGATTCTCTCAAATCACTTAACTGCGGAATTTTTTGTCCCTCTTTTGCACCCCGTTTTTCAACCTCGCGACTTAACTGGCTTAGCGCAAGAATAGGAATATTTAATTCTTTTGCAAGCCCTTTCAGATCTCTTGAAATTCGGCTTATCTCCTGCTCACGGTTGGTATTGCGGTTCTCACTTGTGCCGCTCATCAATTGCAGATAATCAATAATTATCAATCCAACATTATGTTTATTTTTTAACCGGCGGCATTTTGCCCTTAGCTCAAAAATATTCAACGCTGCAGTATCATCAATGTGTATTGGCGCAGATGCTAATCTTTCAATTCCTTTTTTGTAGAGTTGTTTCATTTCATGTTCTTCCAGGCGTCCTCTTGCAATTTTCTCTAACCAAATTTCGCTCTCAGCGCTTAGTATTCTTTGCACCAGTTGCCCCGCACTCATCTCTAAAGAAAAGAAACCTACTGCAGTTGGTTTTGTTGGATGCAAAGCCGCATTGCGTGCAAGGTTAAGCGCAAATGCTGTTTTACCAACTGAAGGACGTGCAGCTAAAATTATAAGATCTGTTGGCTGCCATCCATACGTTATCCTGTCTAACAAAGGAAAGCCTGTAGGTACGCCGCTTATTTCATCCTGGCGTGTACGCAGATCTTCAATCCGCTGAATTGTTTTTACCAGAATAGTATCAATGCTTGCATAATCTTTACGCAGATGATTATTAGTAATTTCAAACAGTTTACTTTCTGATTCATCTAAGAGTTCAAATACATCAGTGCTGTCTTCATAAGCATCGCCAATTATTTCTCCGCTGATCCTTATAAGTTCTCTTTGAATAAATTTTTGAAGAATAATTCTTGCATGGGCTTCGATGTTTGCAGATGAAACAACTGCATTGGTAAGCTTTGAAACATAATAAGGACCACCAACAACATCCAGTTCCTCACGAAATTTTAATTCTTCAACAACCGTTAGCAAATCAATGGGTAAATTTTTCTGCTGCAATCCCTGCATGCTTCTGTAAATACGCTGGTTGGCTTCCACATAAAAACATTCAGGTTTTAAAATTTCTACAACAGTATCAAAAGCACTTTTTTCCAGCATGATGGCACCAAGTACAGCCTCCTCTAAGTCTTTAGCCTGTGGTGGCACTTTGCCATACATCATTGTTCCCAGGTCGAGAGAACCGCTTTTCCGACGGGCTTTTCTATCCTTATTAAGATTTGTAAGATCCATGTTTAATTTGCAAGTTATTAGGGTTAATAAACTGCTTCATCCGGCAAAAAAATGAATACAGGGCGGCTAAGGTAATTGAGAAAATTTTAAAAAAAATAAAGACTTTATCCTTAAGTTATTCAAATTGCTGTTCACTAAGTTTTCCTCATTTAACCACGCTTATTAACACATATTTTAAGTTTCTCCACAATTTAATTTTTTTTTCCGTTTCTTTTTTAATGATATTCACAAAGTTAGGTGAAGAAAAATAATACTAATTTCCTGTTATTGAATTCATTTTATTTGTTATAGAGAAACCTTCCTAAAAAACCAATTCAAGTCTTTACATTCATCTTCCTTATTTTTGAAAAAGTGTTATAATTAATATAGAATGAAAATTAGTTACAATTGGCTTAGTGAATATTTATCGGAGATACCGAACCCCCATAAATTAAGCACCATCCTGACTTCTGTAGGGCTTGAGATAGAAAGCATGGAAAAATTTGAAGATATAAAAGGAGGATTAGAAGGGTTAGTAATAGGCGAGGTAATTGAATGTATAAAACATCCTGATGCAGATAAATTAAAGGTAACAAAGGTAAATACAGGGAACGGTGAAGCACTTCAAATTGTTTGCGGCGCACCAAACGTTGCAGCAGGGCAAAAGGTAGTGGTAGCAAAAGCGGGTACAACAATACATCCCTTAAAAGGAGATCCGGTTACAATGAAGAATACAAAGATCCGTGGTTATGAAAGCCAGGGGATGATATGCGCTGAAGATGAGATAGGAATTGGAGAAAGCCATGAAGGAATTATAGTTTTACCGGATGATGTTGAAGTTGGCAGTAAAGCTTCCGAATATTTTGATACTTATTCAGACTGGATATTTGAATTGGGGATTACTCCAAACCGGATGGACGCAATGAGCCATTTGGGTGTGGCTAAAGATGTGTATGCTTATTTATCCCACCATAATAAAAAGAGTGCTCCCATAAAATCTCCTTTTAAAAATAATTTTAAAGTTAATAACCATTCATTGCCAATTGAAGTTATCATAGAAAACAAAGAAGCCTGTCAGCGTTATTCAGGCGTAAGTATCAGCAATATTAAAGTTACGGAAAGCCCTAAATGGCTGCAGCAAAAATTAAAAAGCATTGGTATTCGTCCAATTAATAATATAGTGGACATTACTAATTTTATTCTGCATGAAACGGGGCAACCTCTACATGCTTTTGATGCTGAGGAAATAAAAGGAAATAAAATAATTGTAAAAAATCTTTCAGAGGGAGCTTCTTTTATAACCTTAGATGAGAAAGAAAGAAAATTGAATACTGAAGATCTGATGATATGTAACGGAGACGAAGAGGCCATGTGCTTTGGTGGTGTTTTTGGCGGAATTAAAAGTGGTGTAAAAGAATTAACTAAAAATATTTTTTTAGAAAGCGCATGGTTTCAACCGAAGTCAATCAGAAGAACTTCATTGCGGCATAATTTAAGAACTGATGCATCAAGCCGTTTTGAAAAAGGTGTAGATATAAGCAATACAGTTACTGTTCTTAAAAGAGCAGCGATGATGATAAAAGAAATAGCTGGTGGAGAAATATCATCCGGTATTGTTGACATATATCCAAACCCGAAAGAGAAAACAGAAGTTGTTTTAAAAAATCATTATCTGAAAAAAATCAGTGGAAAAAATTATCACCCTGATACCATAAAAAATATTTTAACCAGCCTTGATTTTGAGATACGGAAAGAAGGATTGGATGACTTACGCATTGCAGTGCCTTTCAGTAAACCGGATATTAATTTACCAGCAGATATTATTGAAGAAATAATGCGGATAGATGGGTATGATAATGTTGAAATTCCATCGGCTATTACCATTTCACCGGCAGTGGAAACTACAGGATTTGAAGTTTCACATAAAGAAAAAATTGCCAACTATTTAATTGGGTTGGGGTTTTCAGAAATTATTACTAACTCAATTACCAACAGTGCCTATTATGAAAAAAATGTTTTACAATCTACCGTAAATCTTCTTAACAATATTAGTGTAGAACTGGATGTTATGCGGCCATCTCTTTTAGAAACGGGTTTGGAATGCCTGGCACATAATATCAATCATAAAAACAATAACCTGATTTTATTTGAATTTGGAAAAGCGTATTCAACTTCAGCCATAGGAGAATACCATGAAGAAGAACATTTATGTTTATATGCTTCCGGAAATAAAAATCAGACTGGCTGGAGAGAAAAAGAAACCAAAGCAGACATCTATTTTGTGAAAGGCGTTTGCGAAAAAATATTTCAGTTATCAGAGATTGGTAATACAGATTTTAAAGTTTTTAATTCTTCTGTAAATGCATTTATTAACGATGAATTGGTTGCACAACTAAATTCAGTAGCCAAAAATAAACTTGAACAATTCTCAATAAAACAGCCTGTTTTTTTTGCTGATATATATTGGGAAAAACTAACCTCTGCCGCAAAAAAAATAAAAATTGAATTTTCTGAAATATCAAAATACCCTGAAGCACAAAGAGATATTTCCATGATTGTAAACAAAAACATTTCTTACGAAAATGTGGAAAGATTGACGAAGGGTTTAACTATCGCCAGGCTGGTTAAAATTAAATTGTTTGATATTTTTGAAAGTGAAAAATTAGGAATAGATAAAAGGTCTCTTGCAATCAGTTTTACTTTTTCTGATAAAGAAAAAACACTTACAGATAAAGAAATTGACAGTATGATGAATAAAATAATTGTATCTTATGAAAAAGAATTAGCCGCAGAAATAAGAACCTCCTAATGGATAATCTGGAAGCACATATAAAATCAGTTACTGAAAAACTCCAGCAGTTATTAAAAAAATATGCGGCTATAAAAAAAGAGAACGACAATTTAAAGGAAGAACTAAAAAAGCTTTTACAAAAAGAAGAGAACTATAAAACAACCTTGCAAGAGCTTGATCAAAAAGTTGATATTTTAAAAGCCTCCTCCGGTCAAATGACTGAAGCTGATCAAAAAGAATTTGAAAAACGGATTAACCAGTATATAAAAGAGATTGATAAATGCATTGGATTGCTAAGTGATTAATTATGGACGAACAACTAATACCAATAAATATTCTCATCGGCGACAGAACGTATCGTATAAAAAGCCTGGCCAAAGACGAAGAAATAATCCGGAAGACCTTAAAAATAATCAATGATAAAATAATTGAATTTAAAACTGAATTTGCCGGAAAAGATATGCAGGATTATATTGCAATGGTTTTAATATGGTACGCCACCCTGGCTGCGGCAGGCGGAAACAACCAGCAAATGGAAAGTGAATTTGAAAAAATACTATTGGGCATAGAGCAACAAATAGATAAGGCTCTCTAATGCCCTCTTGATGTTGTCAATTAATTTCCACAGTTTTTATTTATCTTCGTTTCATCACGATTCTCATTTGAGTAAGCGGATAAAGTAGTAAAAGATTATGAACCGTTTTAAAAAATTAACTATCAATGACACAAATAATTCCAATAATAATTGGTGCAGCCGCATTAATAATAGGCATTCTACTGGGTAAATTCCTATTTGCAAAAAACACAAAAAAACAGATAGAAGAAGCAGACCAACAGGCACAAAAAATTATTTCCGACGCAAAAACACAGGCCGAAACATTAAAAAAAGAAAAACTGCTGGAAGCAAGGGAGTCTTTCGTTCAATTAAAGGCTGACCATGATAAAGAAGCGCTTCAACGCAACCAGAAATTGAGTGAAGCTGAGAACCGCCTTAAGCAAAAAGAACAATCCGTAAATCAAAAAGATCAGGGTATTGCCAAACTCATTAAAGACAATGAGGTTATAAAAGAAAATCTTACCCGCCAAACTGAAGTGGTAAATATTAAACGTACTGAACTTGAAAAGCACCAGGAAGAACACATCCGCAGGCTTGAAAAAGTTGCAGGTCTTTCTGCTGAAGAAGCAAAGGCACAATTAATAGAAAGCCTTAAACAGGAAGCACATTCCCAGGCACTCAGTATTCAGCAGGAAATAATTGACGATGCAAAACTCAGGGCAAATAAGGAAGCAAGAAAATTAATTATTCAAACCATACAACGTACAGCGGCAGAGCAGGCAATTGAAAATGCTATCACTGTTTTCAATCTTGAAAGCGATGAAATAAAAGGCTCAATCATTGGCCGTGAAGGACGAAACATCCGTGCTATAGAAGCGGCCACCGGCGTAGATCTTATTGTTGATGACACGCCTGAAGCGATCATTCTTTCATCATTCGATCCATTGCGCCGTGAGATTGCCAGGCTTTCTTTACAACGCCTTGTTACTGATGGAAGAATTCATCCTGCCCGTATTGAGGAAGTAGTAGAAAAAACACGTAAACAATTAGAAGATCAAATTATTGAGATTGGTGAACGAACGGTAATTGAATTAGGCATTCATGGTTTGCATAAAGAGTTGGTTCGTATAGTTGGTAAGATGCGTTTTCGTTCTTCGTATGGACAAAACTTATTAATGCATAGTCGTGAGGTTGCAAATCTTTGCGGAATTATGGCTGCGGAATTGGGCATGAATGCAAAACTTGCCAAACGTGCCGGTCTTTTACATGATATAGGCAAAGTGCCTGATGAAGAAACAGAATTAAGCCATGCTTTACTGGGGATGAAGCTGGCAGAAAAATATGGAGAAAACCCTGCAGTTTGTAATGCTATCGGCGCTCACCATGATGAGGTAGAAATGCAATATGTTATCTCGCCGATTGTTCAAGCATGTGATTCCATGAGTGGCGCAAGACCAGGCGCACGCAGGGAAATAATGCAGCAATATCTGCAACGCATCAAGGATCTTGAAAATCTTGCATTAGCATATCCCGGAGTTGAAAAAGCCTATGCCATACAAGCAGGTCGTGAATTAAGGGTAATTGTTGAAGCAGATAAAGTATCTGACGGCGATAGTGATAAGTTAAGTTTTGAGATAGCACAAAAAATTCAAACTGAAATGACGTATCCCGGACAGATTAAGGTTACGGTAATTAGAGAAAAGAGAGCTGTAAACATGGCGAGATAAATAAACTTTTCCTTACCTTTGCGCTCTTAAAATAAAAGTCATGGATGCTGTAGCCTTTGTTCACGAACAATTAACTGTAAAAAAAGAACTGCCAAAATTTAAAGCCGGCGACAATATCACGGTTAACTATAAAATTCAGGAAGGTACTAAAGAGCGTATCCAGAGTTTTAAAGGAGATGTTATTAAACGCCAGGGCGAAGGCGGTACTGCAACATTCACTGTGCGCAAAATAAGCGATGGTATTGGTGTTGAACGTTTGTTCCCGTTATTCTCTCCTAATATTGACAGCATACAACTGCATAAAGTTGGTAAAGTACGCCGTGCAAAATTGTATTTCCTGCGTGAAAGAAGTGGCAAAAGTGCCCGTATAAGGGAAAAAAGAATGAAATAATATCTTAATGGATTTATAAAATTTGCACCGAAAACTATGAGGCTTTCGGTTTTTTATTTAATATTGACCTCTATTAAACCTGACGCCCTTGAAAAAATCACTAATTATCACAATTCTCATAGTATTAATCTTAGGCAGTTGTGCCCGGGGAATTTCTCCTTATGAAGCTGCAAACGGTAAAGCAAAATGCGGCAAAACGTATATAAAATAATTTACCCTGCATCCTGCACTTTAAATTTTCCGTAAGTTATTAAACGATTTGTATTTAAATAGATCTATAAACCCGCTATTTAATAATACTGTATCTTTGAACTTATAATTTTAAAACTATGTTACTTACATTTTTAAACACTTATTTTCTTCTTTCCATGCCTGGCGGCTCTGAATGGATATTAATTCTTTTAGTTGTTTTATTATTTTTTGGAGGCAAAAAAATTCCTGATCTGATGAGAGGAATTGGACGCGGCGTTCGTGAATTTAATGATGCTAAAACGAATGTAAAAAATGAGATTGAAGCCGGCATGAGCGATAAAGATAAAAAAGAACAAGATGCCGAACTTGAATTAAAACAGGCACAGGAAAAAGTATTGCAGGCACAGGAAAAAGTGCAACAGGCACAGCAGGCACAGCAAACGCAATATCAAACTGAATTGCCTAAATAAATTATTTTTAAAATAGATTCGGCTGAAGTGTTCGATATCCATCTGGATTTTCCTGCATTTCAGCCGATTTTTATTAATAACTATCTGATAAATTGTACCAAAACAAAACTATACTACAATACTTTCAGCAACTTGCAAACGATAAAAACGGTTGTGAGAATGTTGTAAAATATTTTCTTAACAGGATCGAAGCCTTCAAACATCTGAATGCTTTTATTGAAGTATATACAGAAGAAAGTATACAAAGAGCGAAGGCTTTAGATACGAAAAGAAATAACGGAGAATCGTTAGGAAAACTTCACGGAGTTATTGTAGCACTTAAAGATGTTATCTGTTATAAGGGTCATAAAATAAGTGCTGCTTCCAATATTTTAAAAGACTTTACCTCTGTTTATAGTTCAACTGCAGTAGAAAAATTATTGGCTGAAGATGCAATAATCATTGGCAATTGTAATTGTGATGAATTTGCAATGGGCAGCACTAATGAAAATTCTGCTTATGGAAAAGTATTAAATACATTGGACGAAACAAAGGTCCCGGGCGGATCTTCGGGTGGTTCAGCTGTTGCAGCTCAGGCGGGTTTGTGTATGATAAGCCTTGGAAGTGATACAGGTGGTTCGGTAAGACAACCTGCAGATTTTTGCGGAATAATTGGTTTAAAACCTACTTATGGAAGAATATCAAGGCATGGATTAATTGCATACGCCTCCTCTTTTGACCAGATCGGAATTTTTGGAAATAATATTGAAGATGTGGCTTTAGTATTAGAAATTATTTCGGGAGCAGATGAATATGATAGTACGGTATCCAATAAAAAGTTAGAAAAATTTAATGCATCCTCTCATAATAATTCAAAATATAAATTTGCCTATTTTAAAAATGCTTTGGATCATCCTTCTCTTGATCAGGATATAAAAAAAAACATTGAAGATCTTATTAAAAAATTAAGCGCAGATGGTCATGAAGTAAAGGGAATTAATTTTGAATTGTTGGATTATATTGTGCCTGCCTATTATGTTTTAGCCACTGCAGAAGCATCAAGCAATCTGTCCCGGTACGATGGGGTACGTTTTGGTAAAAGGGAAACATCCGGTACCGATCTTACAGATATGTATACTAAAACCCGTACAAAGGGTTTTGGAAAAGAAGTGAAACGCAGAATAATGCTGGGAACTTTTGTTTTAAGCTCAGGTTATTATGAGGCATATTTTACCAAAGCCCAGCAGATAAGAAGGCTATTGGTTAACCAAACAGAAAAAATATTCAAAGATTTTGATGCCATCCTTATACCAACAGTACCTGCCACTGCGTTAAGTATTGGCGCAATGGAAAAAGATCCCGTAGCAACGTACCTGGCTGATATTTATACCGTATTTGCAAATCTCACAGGTATTCCGGCTATCTCTATCCCATTATTTAAACATAGTAATAACATGCCTTTCGGGGTTCAGATTATGTCAGATAAATACAATGAAGTAACTTTACTTCAAATTTCTGACAGGATATTAAGGGATCATAAAACAGCATGAGGAAAATACTATCCATATCTTTTTTATTAATTGTATTTCAGTACAATTCTTCTGCAAAAAATTTTGAAGGTAAAAATCTTTTGCAAAAAATACCTGCGGATACCATTGTTAAATCTTCTGATGCCGGGGATGAAACTATTAATGAAATTTTAAAATCACGGGAACTCCCTAAAAAAGAAAAGATCCAATACCTAAGTCAGGAAACTAAATATGGCTTTAAAAATCTTTTTAAAAATTATTCCTATAATTCTACAATGCCTTATTCATCTCAGGTAAATCCATACGCAGAAATATATATGCAGGATTATTTGCAGGCACATGGCAGCTATCTTCAAAAATTAAAAAGTACAGCAACTTTAAAATTTAATTTCATTGATAATATCTTTTCTCAATATGGTTTACCAAAAGAATTAAAATACCTGGCAGTTATTGAAAGCGATTTAAATTCAAATGCAAAATCCTGGGTAGGCGCCAAAGGACCATGGCAATTTATGAGTTACACAGCAAAAGATTATGGTTTACAGGTTAATGGCTTTATTGATGAAAGAACAGATTACTTTAAAAGCACTAATGCTGCTGCAAGATATTTGCTCACTTTGTATAAAGATTTAAAAGATTGGTTGCTTGTAATTGCAGCGTATAATGGCGGCCCAGGCAGAGTTTACAGCGCTATAAGGCAAAGCGGATCGAGAAATTTTTGGGCATTGCAATATTATTTGCCGACAGAATCAAGGAATCATGTAAAGAAATTTATTGCTACGCATTATATTATGGAAGCTGTTGATAATAACACTTCCGCCAATATGGACCATACAACCTTAAAAGCTGGCAATACTATTTTTAAATCAACTGTTTCGTTGGAAGATGCTACTAATACTGATGTTTTAAATATTTCCGGAAAATATAATTCAGTGATTATTGCAAAAAACCTTTCTATGGATATCATAGAATTTAACCGCTTAAATTCAGGCTTTGATATGGTAATGTCTTCAGGCGAACCATTCGACCTTAGATTACCTTCTGATAAAATGGATCTTTTTGTAGCCAATAAATAT
>JANXQO010000161.1 GCA_025353485.1 Chitinophagales bacterium | reverse complement strand
ACCCGCCTGCAATGTGCTTTTGTTGATACCCCTGAAGTAGATAAAATAACCGAATACATTGGTGACCAAAGAGGATACCCGCAGGCCTTTTTATTACCGGAATATGTGGATGAAAAAGAGTTAGAAGCAAAAGGATTTGATGTTAATGATAAAGATCCTTTATTTGATGATGCCGCAAGATTAATTGTGATGAGCCAGCAGGGAAGTACCTCTTTATTACAGCGCCGGATGAAGCTTGGTTACAATCGTGCCGGCCGTTTGATGGATCAGTTGGAGGCCGCAGGCGTAGTTGGACAAAACCAGGGCAGCAAAGCCCGTGATGTTCTTATCAAAACTGAAAGTGAATTACAGCAGTATTTAAATGGCGGATAATTTTTAAACTCATCGCAAATTTTTGGGTATTATTTCTCCCCAAACACATCCTTATTATTTTATTTTACGTACTCTCTTAAATGAGTAACTTTATTACCATCATTGCCGGACTATGATATGCGTTAATAAATTATGGCTGATTCTCTTTTGCTTTATCATATCAAATGTTACAGGCCAACCAGTACCGGGAAGCCTTGATTGTCCACCAAATATTGGTTTTGAAACAGGATCTTTTAATAACTGGAATTGTTTTGCAGGAACTATCCTGAGAGATGGTTCATTAGACTTATCTCCCACCAGCCCGGTTTTAGACAGGCATACTATAATACCTAATTCTTATCCGCAGGAATTAGATCCCTATGGTGGGTTTCCGATAAACTGTCCAAATGGAAGCGCATATTCTGTGCGGTTAGGTAATTCCATTGCAGGTGGGCAGGCAGAAAGACTGAGCTATACATTTAATATCCCTGCGGGAAAAAATGAATACAGCATTCTTTATAATTATGCAGTAGTTTTTCAAAACCCGCCTCACAGGCCTTATGAGCAGCCCCGGTTTACTTCCAAAGTTTATAATGTTACCGATAATAAATACATTGACTGCGGATCATTTGAATTTGTAGCTTCATCAAATTTACCGGGGTTTCAATTATCGGGTATTGGCAATAATGTTTTTTTTAAACCATGGTCGCCGGTAACAGTAAACCTTTCAGGCTTAGCTGGCAAAACCGTTCGATTGGAATTTACTACAAATGATTGTGCCTTTACCCAGCATTTTGGATATGCTTATCTGGATGTTAATGAAGATTGCTCTTCATCACCAATATCAGGCGGTACCTATTGCGGAGGAGCACAATCGGTAACGCTTATTGCACCTTTTGGTTTTGCGACGTACAGTTGGTATACAGCTGATTTTTCACAATTACTCGGTAATCAAAATATATTAACTATAACGCCGGCCCCGCGGGCCAATAGTACCTATGCAGTGGCTGTAACTCCATACGATGGATTAGGATGCGGGGATACATTATATGCAACAATAAATGTATCAAACGAACCATTTAAACTTTCTGTACTTAATGAAGTTACCGGATGCTCCACGGGAGTTGATCTAACATCTCCTGCAATAACAGCAGGAAGCACACCGGGTTTAACCTATAGATATTATTCTGATATTAACGAAACTAATTACGTGCCTGTTCCTTCCAGAGTAACAATAGCGGGAATATATTATATCAAAGGAATAAATAAGTCAGGGTGTAATGATATAAAACCAATAACTGTAAATATAAAGGAGCCCCCAAATTTAATTATTACAAACCCCGCTGGTGTGTGTATGCCGCAAAAAATTGATATAACAGTTCCCGAAATTACGGCAGGTAGTGATCCGGGATTGGTACTAACTTATTGGAAAAATTTTATAACTACTATTCCTTTGTTAAACCCAAATGCAATTGATATAAGTGGAAGATATTATATTATGGGTGTTAAGAATGGGGGTTGCGGAGCTGTTATACCAATTGATGTTAAGATCGGTGCAATTCCCAATATAATAATTCATAATACTACAGGCTGCGGAAAAGTTAGCCTTACTGATGCCGGTGTTATTACAGGTACTACTCCCGATATTAGTTATACTTATTGGATGGATGCTGCAGCTACTATTAGTATTGAAGATCCAAATAATATTATATTATCCGGTACTTATTATATTAAAGCAAGTTCAACTTCAGGTTGCTCTGTTATGCGCCCTGTATCAGTTACCGTTAATCCAATTCCGGCATTTACTGTTACAGATCCTGCAACGGTAGTATATCCTGTACTTACAATTGATCTTACTTCAGCCGTTAACCAAAATGCAGCATTAACGTATAGTTATTGGCTTGATAGTTTAACAAGAAAGCCGGTTATTAATCCGCGGGCTATGGATAAAAGAGGAAGATATTTTATCAGGGCCACAAATGAATTTGGATGTATTCTTGTAAAACCTGTGAATGCAGTTATTATTCCGCCACCCGAACCAATAGTTTACGTGCCAACTGCATTTACACCGAATAATGATGGAATAAATGATTTGTTCAAAGTTAAAATTATTGGAGAAGTTACCATCAAGCATGTTACAGTATATAGCCGTTGGGGCCAAACTGTTTACGATGATCCAAACCTGAATCATAATTGGAATGGTAAACTAAAAGGCATAGAGTTACCTATTGGAGTTTACATATGGATATTGGAAGGCTTTGATACATATTATAAAAAAACTTTTGCACACAAAGGCTTAATTACATTGGTAAGATAAATACTCGCCAAACATTAAATGAGTGTAATCGAAAAGTTAGCATACTCACTCAATCGCAGGGATGAAGTTTCAAACCAGCAACTGGCAAAAGAATTAGCCGGTGAAAATGATTCCCATTCAATACAGGAACTTGTTGAAAATTGCAGCAACAAAAATAAAAATATACAGAGTGATTGCATAAAGGTTTTATACGAGATTGCTTTACTTAAACCACAGCTTGTTGCAAATTATATAAAAGAATTTATTTCGTTACTTGATAATAAGAATAACCGGATGGTGTGGGGAGCATTAACGGCTATTGATGATTTTACATTACAAAAGCCGAAAGAAGTTTATGCAGCACTCCCTAAAATTATTGAGGCTGCTGATAAGGGTTCTGTTATATCCCGGGATCATTGCGTAGGAATATTAATAAAACTATCTTCTGTAAAACAGTATGCAAAAAATGCATTTTCCCTTTTATTGGAACAGCTAAAAACCTGTCCCACTAATCAACTCCCGATGTATACTGAGAATGCGATGCCTGTAATTAATAAAGCCAATAAAATGAACTTCATTAATATTCTTCAATCACGAATGAAAGAACTTGAAAAAGAAACACAGAAAAAAAGAATGGAAAAAGTAATTAAGAAATTATCAAAATAATTATCCCTTTCCCTGCACAATAATTACAATTTCTCCTTTAACTGTTTTTTGTTTAAAGTGGTCACACACTTCCTGCAAAGTGCCACGCTTATTTTCTTCGAACATCTTAGTAAGTTCCCTGCTAACACAACATTGTCTTTCAGTACCAAAATATTGTATACAATCTTCTAATGTTTTTACCAGCCGCATGGGTGATTCATAAAATACCATTGTTCTTTCTTCTGTTGCAAGTTGTTTCATTAATGTTTGCCTGCCTTTTTTTGCGGAAGAAAACCTTCAAACAAAAAACGGTTTATTGGCAGCCCGCTGTTTACTAATGCAGGCACAAAGGCAGTGGCACCTGGCAGGCACTCAACCCTAATATTATTTTTTATACATTCCCTTACCAATAAAAAAGCGGGATCACTAATGCCCGGAGTACCTGCATCAGTTATTAAAGCCATTGTTTTTCCGCCACTCATTTGATCTACCAGATGCTGTAATACTTTATGCTCATTATGCTGGTGATAAGGAGTAAGCGGCTTTTCAATATGGTAATTGCGTAACAGTACTGATGAAGTTCTTGTATCCTCTGCTAAAATAAGATCAACCATTTTTAAAACTTCAATAGCCCTGAAAGTTATATCAGCAAGATTACCTATTGGAGAAGGAACGAGATAGAGCATGTTAAGAGGTTGATAAGTTAATAAGTTTAAGAGTTGATAAGTTTAACCCTTTCAACTTGTCAACTTTTCAACAGATATTTCATATTCCTCCATTACCGGGTTGGCTAACAATTTTTTTGAAGCATCTTCAGCAATTACTAAAGCATCTTCTTTTGTTGCAGCTTCTATTTGTAAATTAATATGCTTGCCAATCCGTACATCATTAATATTTTTTAGTCCGAGATTTCTTAAGCCATCAGAAACTGCTTTTCCCTGCGGATCCAATAACTCTTTTAATGGCATTACTTTTATTTCAACAGAAAATATCATGTGAGTTTATTTTTATTAATGAGAGATAAAATAAAGTAGCATACAAAAATTACGGGTACTGCTATCCATTGTAAAAAAACAGCGCTGATAATTGCTACAACAATTAATATCACCTTAGGCAAATTATTTTTAATGGTGAAATCTTTAAACTTCATTCCCATAAAAGGGATATTGCTAACCATTAAATAACTCAGCAATATTATTAAACCATAAAGCACCCATTTATTTATCAAAAAATTTCCTGCACCTAATGTAGCCGCATTAAAATGTAATATCAAAGGAAAGGAAGCTATCAACAGGCCAACAGCCGGCGTTGGCAACCCTCTAAAATTATAAGATTGAGTTTCATCTAAATTAAATTTTGCAAGACGGTATGCCGCAGCGCAACTTACAATAAATGCCGGCATAAGCCATAGCATTGAAACTTCCAATCCATTTTCTTCCCTGGCAAAACTAAAGCGAAGCAACTGGTATAAAATGGCTGCGGGAGCAACTCCAAAACTTACTACATCCGATAAAGAATCCAATTGTTTTCCCAAAGATGAAGTTGCATTTAAAAGACGTGCTAAAAAACCATCTAAAAAATCTATGATTGCGGCAAAGCCGATAAAGATAGCCGCCCATGTTAGCTTTTCAGGAATATTGAAACTGCTGCCGCTAAATTCATCATTCACATAAATTATCACTGATTCAGTTTGTAATGCAAAAACAATTGCAAGACAACCAAAAAATAAATTGAGAAGTGTAAAAAGATTTGGAATAGCGCCCTGTGCCCCACCGGGGGAACTTAGATTTGGATTCTTTTTTATTGCCATGAATTATTTCTTATGGGAAAATTAATTTTCTTTTAAAAGGAATTTTTTAATAATTATACACACTCATCCTAAGTTCCCACGTTGGGGGGCAGGGGGCTTTTCATCAACGCTTCAATCTCTTCAACAGTTATCGGAATATTTTTCATCAGGTCTTTATTTCCATTTCTTGTTATCCAGAAATTATTTTCAATTCGTATTCCCATTTTTTCTTCTTCAATATAAATACCCGGCTCAACAGTAAATACCATTCCTGCTTTTATAGGTTGTGTTCTTGTTCCAAGATCATGCACATCAATTCCTAAATGATGAGAGATGCCATGATATAAATATTTGCGGTAAGCCCTGTTTTCAGGGTCTTCATTTTTAATTTCTGATTTTCTCAGCAAGCCAATTTTTTGAAAAACAACTGTTGCCTCATCGCCAACCTTTTCTGTGTAATCAAGAATGCTTATTCCCGG
>JANXQO010000138.1 GCA_025353485.1 Chitinophagales bacterium | reverse complement strand
CTTTTAAGTCGCTCCAGTACTTTCTTGGCCGGTCAGTTCCGGTTAGAATTTCAATTATATCAATAATTGAAAAATACCATTTCTGTTCTTCTTCATTCCAAACAGAACGGATTTGTTTTGATTCAAATAATTTTATGTTACTCATAAACTGTATGTTTTTTATTTCTAACTATTTTTATCTCTCTTTCAATGCCACCCAGCAGCAGGTGGTATTAGGATATTCATTTTTGCCGTTAGTGGCTCTTCCAAATTCACGGTTTAAAACCATTCATTATACTTTGCTGCAAAGCAGATTGAATTTCTTTGGGTGATTTTCCTTTGATTAATTTTGATTTCATAATATTTTTTTAAGAGAAGGTGTTATTTTTTATATTACAGGTAATTAAATTACAAATTCTGCTCCTTCACCTTCCTTACTCTCTACTTTTATTTCTCCGCCATGTGCTTTTACAATATCATAACTCGTCTGAATCACGGATTAAAAGGATTTATGGATTTCACAGATTTCATTTTAGAGTACAAGTCTTTTAAAGGTTAAACTTTTACTTCCAAAGTTGATTAATAAACCAACTTCGAGTTTGTAAGCTTTCAGGTAATTGAGCACTTGAGCCAGGTGTACATCCTCCAATTCGATAAGTGCTTTTAACTCCACCAAAACTTTTCCTTCTACAACGAAATCTGCTCTTCTTGTACCGATTGGCTCTGCCAGTTCTTTGTAGAATATTTCCTGTTCAATTTCCCGGGCATAGGTGAGGCCGGCCCGAGACAATTCCCAGGCTAGTGCACGTTGATAAATCACTTCCTGAAATCCATTGCCCAGAAACTTATGAACTTCAAAAGAAGCACCTATTATTTTTTCTGTTAAGTCCTTGTATTTTAATTCAACAATCATAATACTAATCTGTGTAATCTTTTAATCATATTAATCCGTGATTTAGACAAAGGGTAATTGAATAATAAACTCACTGCCTTCACCCTCCTTCGTCTCCACTTTCAACTCGCCGCCATGCGCTTTTACAATGTCATAACTCAAACTCAATCCCAGCCCTGTTCCCTGCCCCGTTGGCTTGGTAGTAAAAAAGGGTTGAAATATTTTATCTAATATTTTTTGAGGGATGCCGTTGCCGTTATCACTCACCTTGATTTCAGCTTTGCCCCCATCCCCTAAAGGAGAGCCCAGCCTTTTGGTTGTAACAGTTACTACTAGTTCGTAGTTTTCACCCCCCGTTAGGGGATGGGGGCTTTTCTTTTTTTCTGTGACTGCATAAAATGCATTGGTAATTAAATTGAGTATCACCCTTCCAATATCCTGTGGAATGATATTGATGTTGCCGATCGTTTCATCATAATCAGTTTTCAAAGTTGCATTGAATGATTTGTCTTTTGCTCTTAACCCATGATATGCTAATCGCAAATACTCATCGGCTAAAGCATTAATATTAGTTGGTTCTCTTATGCCGCTGCTGGTGCGGCTGTGTAGCAACATTCCTTTTACGATAGCATCTGCCCGCTTGCCATGGTGAACAATTTTTTGGAGGTTGGTTTTTATATCAGCGGAAATAGAATTAATTTCTTCTCTATCACTTTTCAAAATGGCGTCTTCCATTTCATCAATTAATTCTATAGTAACTTCTGAAAAGTTGTTTACAAAATTTAAAGGGTTTTGAATTTCGTGTGCAATGCCTGCCGTGAGTTCACCAAGAGAAGCCATTTTTTCTGATTGGATCAATTGTGATTGCGTTGTTTTTAATTCAGCAAGCGTTTCTTCTACATTTTTTTTCTGTTGCTCTATTTCTTCTTTTTGTTTTTTGCTTTCTTCATAAAGAGCAGCTAATTCAACATTTCGCAATCTGAATATCTCAGCTTCCTTTTTTGATTCTTCGGCACGGTGAGAAATTTCAAGGTTCAGAATCTTTTGATTGATGGCGTCTTTATGCAGGTCTTTTTCAATTGTAATATGCTGCTCTAAATGTTTAAGTGCTTCACTATAATTTTTATGAAGCTTATAGCTTTCATATAATGCCCAATGCGTTTTGCCCAAAAGATCAACCGCCTTTATCTCTTCTGCAATTTTTAACGCTTTAAAGAGCCCGTCAAACAATTCATTTTTTTCTTCCTTTTCAAAATTGGGCTTATGCAGTTCAGCTAAAAATAAAAGTATCTCGGCTTCTCCTTTTTTATCACCGGATGCCTGCCTGATCTGCAAACTTTCATTGCAAAATTTTGTGGCCTGCTCCACATCATTTATTTGTTTATAAATTTCTGCCAAATGCAGCATTGCATTGGCCTGCCCTTTTCTGTCGCCTGTGCCCTGGCTTATGGCAAGACTTTTTTTGCAAAAATTAATTGCCTGTTGGTAGTCTTCCAGTTTAAAATAGGTGAAGCCAATATTATCCAGGCTTCCTGCCTCGCCCCATTTATCGCCGGATGCCTGCCGGATGGTAAATCCTTGCTGATAATATTCCAGTGCTTGTGTGTAATCAGCGGTATCAAAATAAATGGAGCCAATAACATTTAAGTCATAAGCTTCCATTAAAGTAAATTGAGTTGATCTTGCCAGGGAAAGGCTTTTGTATAAATTTTCCAATGCCTTTTCATAATTCCCCAGCTGTTTATGGGTAACACCTATTTGATAAAGATTTGTTACCTCAACTTCAACAAAACCTGTTTGCCGGCTTAACTCCAACGACTTCAATAATAATTCGAGAGAAGCGCCAAAATCACCCCAACTACGTTGTATGATTCCGAAATATTCATATACGGTTGATTGCCCACGTAGATCATTTAATGATTCAAATAACGACAGGGATTCTTTTAAGCAGCCGGATGCATCTTGAAAATTGGAGACCCTTATAAAACAGAATCCTAAAGTGCGTAGCCCTTCGGCTTTCCCTTTTGCATAATTTATTTTTTCAGAAAGTTCAACAGCCTCCTTGCTTAAAGCCTGCGCTTTATTTGAATCGCTTACCCTTATATCCCAGGCTTGCTGATTTAACAGGTCTATCTTTTCCGGAGAAGGTTTTATCATAGCACTTTGGTTTATTCATTTTTTATTATGCTGAATGATGCTATGCCATATAAAACTCCTACTGAATGTGATCAGGATCTTTGAATGCCACGTAGAGTTTTTGTAAAGTTTCATCCAGTTTTACGCCTGTATTTTCAGCTAATCTTCATTGATATTCCCATCAGTATTTAAAGTACACCCGGTTCTTTAATCTTCTATTCAGGGAAATTCATTCTTTTTATTATTTCCTGGAACCGTGGATCATTTTTCATTGGTGCAAATCCCGGCCATGCCCTGCAACCGGGCAGTGTTCCATCTCTTTGTTCAAAACCCTTTTCCAAAAATTCAAAAGCCAGTTCATACTGCTTTAATGCATATGCAGCAATAAATAAAAACATCCCTGAAATAAACTCAGATTTAGTCCGGCTAATTAATTCATCTAATATTTTTTGAGCTTCTTCGGTTTCTCCTGTTAAGCCATAAACGTTACAAAGTTCAGCAAGAGGCCATGAATGCCGGCCGGAAAGATTAACAGCTGTTTGCAAAGCATCAATAGCTTCAGGATATTTTTCCAATCCCATATAACTAACTCCAAGAAACCAGCTTGCAAGAAATGAATTGGGTTCTAATTCTATCGCGGTTTTGCTTGCCTCCACTGCATCATTAAATCTTGCTGCACACATCAATGTGTTTGCTAATAAATTATAAGATATGGCAACAAGAGGTTCCAGTTCTGCAGCACGGGTACTTTCTTTTACAGCTTCTTCAGATTTGTTTTCTACCCAGGATAAAAATGTACTGTACCAGTCGTGTGTAGGTGCATAGTTAGGGTTTATGGCAAATGCTTTTTTAAATTGTTTTCTTGCTGCCGTCCAATTCCAATCGTAAAGCATACTTATAAAGGCAAGTGATGTCCAGGCTTCTACTAATGAATCATCAAGATCTATAGCAGTCTCGGCAGCTTTTTTTGCTTTCGGCATTGCATCATGCGGAGGTATCACAGAATAAAAAGCTAATAACGAATAAGAATCTGCAATACCTGCATGCGCCAATGCAAACAGCGGATCAATTTCTGCAGCAACCAGAAAATATTCCAGTCCTTTTTTTAAACCGGATCCTCTTTTCCTCCAAAAGAAGCGACCTCTAAGATAATTGTCATAAGCTTCTTTGATAAAGGTGGGTGTTTTTTTGATAAAGGCTCTTTCTGTATCGAGTAATGTAATTTTTAATTTTTTGGTTATCGTCATCGCTATTTCATCCTGTATTACAAAAACGTCATCCAGGTCACGGTCATACCGTTCACTCCATATTTGAAAACCATCCTCTACATTAATTAACTGTACTGTAATGCGAAGATGATTTCCCTGCTTACGCACACTGCCTTCCAACACGGTGCTTACACCCAGTTTATCACCCACCTCCCGCAGGTCAATATTTTTTCCTTTGAATTGATAAGACGATGTGCGCCCCGCTACTTTTAAATCTTTAACGTGAGCCAGGGAATTCAGTATCTCTTCTGCCATACCATCACTAAAATATTCCTGATCAGGGTCGTTGCTCATATTAATAAAGGGAAGAACAGCAATACTTTTTGCAAGTGATTTTTTTAATTGTTCTTTCATTATTGAGTTGGAAGATTCAATCTCAGTAATTACTTCATAAATTTTTACAGGTACTTTTACATTTTTCAACGATTCCAGTTTTATAAACCTTGTTTCAATACCCTGTTTGTTTGAAATATTATTATGTACCGATTCAGAAATATAAATTCCACCAGGTTTTGCAATAGCCTGAATACGGGAAGCAATATTAACCCCATCACCAAACACATCTTCATTTTCAAATACAACTTCGCCCTGGTGAATACCAATGCGTAGTTTTAATTTCGGAATTTTATTGCAGGCTTGTTGAATTTCGGTTGCACAAAAAACTGCATCAGTAACCGTATAAAAACTTGCCAATACAGCATCTCCAATTTCCTTAATCCATTTGCCTCCAAATTTTTCAACTATCGGTTTTTGCAGTTCACGATTTTTCCTCAGTAATTCAAAAGCCTGTTGTTCATTATCTCCCATCAATGCCGTATAGCCGACAATATCGGTAAACATAATTGCAGCAAGCTGGCGGGTTTGGGGCATGTAATTTTTTTATTTTTTATGCAGTATTTTTTTCAGGAAAATTCATTCGTTTGATAAATGGTTGAAAGCGGGGATCAGTTTTTATAAATGAAAAAAATGGATACAATTCTATAGTTACAAGAAGACTGGCTTTTTCAACAAATGCCTGTTCTAAAAATTGGTATGCCTTATCATACTTTTTTAAAGAATAAGCAGCTGCCGATAAAGATAAGCCCGAAATAAATTCGGTATGTGACCGCAATATTAATTCATCCAGGATTTTTTGTGCTTCTTCTATATTACCGGTTTTAGAATACAGCCAATTCAACTCAATCAATGGATATTGATGCCGTGCCGAAACAATAACAGCAAGTTTACTAACTTCAATAGCCTCATCATATTTTCCTAATTCACATAATGATGCACCTAAGCAACTGTAGGAAATAAAAGTATTTGGATCTAAATCAATTGCTGTTTGACTTGACTTGCGAGCCTCTTCAAAATTTCCTGAGCAAAAATACACTGTGGCCAATGTAGTATGAGAATGGGATCTCAATGGTTCAAGTTCAATTGCTTTAAAAGCCTCATCAGTAGAATGAATGTAATCTCTTTCTACCCAGGTTAAGAAATTACTATACCAATAATGGGCAGGTGCATAGGCCGGGTTAATAGCAATGGCCTTTTCAAATTGTTTTTTTGATTCGGCCCAATTCCAGTCATAGAACGTAGTTATATAAGCCAATACCGAATAAGGTTCTACACGTGCAGGGTTTAATTGTATAGCTTTTTCAGCAGCCTCTCTTGCTTTAGGAATAACTTGATGTGCCGGTAAAATGGAGTAAAAAGCAAATAATGCATAAGTATCTGCTAAGCCCGCATGAGCCAGGGAAAACTCAGGATCAAGTTCGGCAGCCTGCAGAAAATATTCCAATCCTTTTTTTAATCCCGGCCCACGCCTGTTCCAATAAAATCTTCCTTTTAAATAAAGATCATAAGCTTCTTTATTTTCTGTGGGGGTTGTTGTAATACTTACCCTTTCTGCAAGCAGTAATGTAATTTTTAATTTTTCGGTTATCGTCATTGCTATCTCATCCTGTATCACAAAAATATCGTCAAGGTCACGGTCATAGCGTTCGCTCCAAATTTGAAAACCATCCTTTACATTAATTAACTGTGCGCTTATGCGAAGATGATTTCCCTGCTTACGCACACTGCCTTCCAACACGGTGCTTACACCCAGTTTATCACCAACCTCCCGCAGATCAATATTTTTTCCTTTGAATTGATAAGACGATGTGCGGCCTGCTACTTTTAAATCTTTTACATTCGCCAGCGAATTCAGTATCTCTTCTGAAATGCCATCACTGAAATATTCCTGTTCCGGATCGTTACTCATGTTGATAAAAGGAAGAACTGCAATACTTTTTTCGGGCGACTTTTTTAATTGTTCTTTAATGGCTGATTTGGAAGATCCATCATCTGTAATTACTTCATAAATTTTCACAGGCGCTTTTACATTCTTAAGTGTTTCCTGTTTAATAAATTTTGTGTTAATGCCCTGTTTGTTTGAAATATTATTATGAACTGATTCAGAAATAAAAATTCCTCCGGGTGTTGCAATGGATTGTATACGGGAAGCGATATTAACCCCATCTCCAAACACATCTCCATTTTCAAATACCACTTCGCCCTGATGAATACCAATGCGTAATTTTAATTGTGGAATTTGATTGCCGGAATGTTGAATTTCTATGGCACAAAACACCGCATCAGTTACGGTAGAAAAACTTGCCAATACAGCGTCTCCAATTTCTTTTATCCATTTGCCATTAAATTTTTCAATAAGAGGTTTTTGCAGCTCACGGTTTTGCTTTAGTAATTCGAAAGCCTGTTGTTCATCATCTCCCATTAATGCTGTATAGCCAACAATATCGGTAAACATAATTGCAGCTAATTGGCGTGTTTGAGACATGTGATTTTCTAATTTTTATACCGTATTTTTTTCAGAAAAATTCATTCGTTTTAAAAATGGTTGAAAGCGTGGATCAGTTTTTATAAATGAAAAAAAATCATACACATCAATAAGTACAAGAAAACCTGTTCTTTCATTAAATGCCTTCTCTAAATATTCGAATGACATATCATATTTTTTTGAAGCATAGGCAGCCACTGATAAAGATAACCCCGAAATAAATTCAGTTTTTGATCGCAAAATTAATTCATCCAGAATTTTTTGCGCCCCGGATATATTATCCCCCTTGTAATATAACCAACTCAATTCCAGCAAAGGATATTGATGTCGTGCCGAATAAGTAACAGCTAATTTACTGGCTTCAACAGCCTCATCATATTTACCCAATCCATATAAAGCCATACTTAAGCAACTGTAGGAAATAAAAGAATTTGGATCTATATCAATGGCTGTTTGACTTGACTTTCGTGCTTCTTCAAATTTTCCGAAACACAAATACACAGTGGATAATGAATTATGAGAATGGGATATCAATGGATCAAGTTCAATCGCCTTAAAACCTTCTTTGGTAGAATGATAATAATCTTTTTTTACCCAGCTTAAATAATTACTATACCAATAATGAGCAGGTGCATAGGCCGGGTTAATAGCAATAGCTTTTTCAAATTGTTTTTTTGCTTCTGTCCAATTCCAATCGTAAAACGTAGTTAGATAAGCCAATACAGAATAAGGTTCTACACGTGCAGGATTTAATTGTATAGCTTTTTCAGCAGCCTGTCTGGCTTTAGGAACAACCTGGTGTGGTGGTAAAATAGAGTAAAAAGCAAATAGTGCATAGGTATCTGCAATCCCTGCATGTGCCAGGGAAAATTCCGGATCAAGTTCCGCAGCCTGCAGAAAATATTCCAACCCTTTTTTTAAACCTGCTCCCCGCTTATTCCAATAAAATCTTCCTTTTAAATAAAGATCATAAGCTGCTTTATTTTCTGTGGGAGTTGTGGTGATATTTGCTCTTTCTGTATCAAGCAAAGTGATCTTTAATTTTTCAGTAACAGATAATGCAATTTCATCCTGGATCGCAAAAATATCATCCATTTCACGATCATATCTTTCACTCCATAAATGAAAACCGTCTTCAACATTTATCAATTGCACGGTTACACGTAATCGATTATTATGCTTGCGCACACTTCCCTCAAGTACAGAATTTACACCAAGCTTTTCCCCCATCTTACGCAAGTCAATATTTTTTCCTTTAAATTGAAAAGAGGAAGTTCGCCCGGCAACTTTCAGATTTTTTAAATGCGATAAAGAATTAAGTATTTCTTCAGCTATCCCATCACTAAAATATTCCTGTTCCGGATCATTACTCATATTTAGAAAAGGTAATATGGCAATACTTTTTTCCTGTATTGGCCGGTTATTGCGAGTTTTCTTTTCTTCAGTTTTTCCCTGTAATGAATTGGGAATTGGTTTTATCAATCCTTCATGATCAAGAGAAAATACTTCTACCAGCCTATCAATATTTTTAAATTGATATGTACCCATTGAAAGCGTTTTCAATTTCGGATGGTTATGAAGTTCATCATTTACTTTATCTGAGATCAATACACTGCCGGCCACTCCCAGCGATTCGATACGTGATGCAAGATTAACGCCATCGCCAAATACACTACCATCATTAATCATGATATCGCCAATATGTATCCCCATACGTACAGGAACTAACGGCAAGCTGCGAAATATTTGTTGCATGGCTAAAGCACACTCTACAGCCTGAACAGCGCTTTGAAAAATACTAAGAGTGCCATCTCCATAATATTGAATTATGCGGCCATTATATTTTTCATGCTCATTTTGTACAATTTCACGATGCCGGTCTTTCAGTATTATTGCATCCTGCTCACTCTGCTGCATAATTGCTGTGTACCCTTCAATATCGGTAAACATAATTGCAGCAAGTTGGCGGGTTTGGGACATGAAGAGCTTGTAATTTGAAAAAGAAAATTACGGAATTCTTTTATCTTTACCCTGAACATTAAAGACTATGGACTACGTTGATTATTATAAAGTTTTAGGAGTAGATAAAAAAGCAACTACTGATGATATTAAAAATGTTTACCGCAAGCTGGCACGTAAACATCATCCTGATCTTAACCCGAATGATAAAGAAGCCAATAAAAAATTTCAGCAAATAAATGAAGCCAATGAAGTATTAAGCGATACTGAAAAACGGAAAAAGTATGACCAATACGGCAAGGATTGGAAACATGCAGAAGAATTTGAAAAGCAAAAAAAATCAGGAGGCCAATACGCAAACCAAGGCGGTCAAACGTTTTCGGGGGGATATGGAGAAAATGATTTTTCGGATTTTTTTGCATCCATGTTTGGCGGCCAGGAAAGCCGCAGCAGAAGCAGGCAAACAAAATTCAGAGGGCAGGATTATAATGCTGAACTGCAGGTTGATCTTATAAATGCTTATAAAACGCATCAACAAACCATTACCGTTAATGGAAAAAATGTACGCATCACTATCCCCGCAGGAATTGAGAATGGCCAGCAAATAAGGCTGAAAGGGTATGGTGCACAGGGAGTGAACGGTGGCCCCAACGGCGACTTGTATATTACATTCTTGATTACAAATAACACCCAATTTAAAAGAACGGGTAATGATCTTTATACAACAATTGAGATTGACCTGTACACTGCTGTTTTAGGTGGTGAGGTTACTGTTGATACATTAAATGGAAAAGTGAAATTGAAAGTAAAACCCGAAACACAAAATGGGACTAAGATGCGGCTGAAAGCAAAGGGCTTTCCGTTATATAAAAAAGAAGAGGAATATGGAGACCTGTTCATTACTTTTTCTGTAATTATCCCTACCGGGTTGACCGAAAAGCAAAAAGAATTATTTAAGGAATTAGCGAAAACTACATCTTAAAAATTATCCTGATGCCTGAACATTTAATATCAACTGATGATTTTTGCCGCCATTATAAAGTGGAGTATTCTTTCATTACTTCTTTGCAACAAAATGGATTGATAGAAATTATTACTATCAATCAACATTCATTTATTGATCATGATCATTTAAAAAATGTAGAAAGACTGGTGCGGTTGCATTATGATCTTGATATTAACCTTGAAGGCATTGAAGCAATTACATATTTATTAAACCGGGTTAAAAATATGCAGGATGAAATTGTTGCTTTAAAAAACAGGCTGAGTGTTTATGAAGATGATCAGGTGTCAGACACATGAAAAGTGTCAGACACCTTTTTAAAAAATCAATTTTACTTTAGAGTTTTCAATTGTATTATAAGAATCGCTATATAATTTTTCTTTATCAATATTTAGAAGATGGTATGCAACATCTTTATTACAAAGAGTTCCATTTCTTAATCCACAATAATCTCTAAAGGAAGAGAATTCCCAATCTTCCATCCTCTCTACCAATCCTGCTTTCCATGCATTTTGATGAATATAATGAAATGCTATTGTGCTGTGATTCTCCATGGTGTCTGACACCTTTAAGGTGTCAGACACCATGGAGGTGCATTTTGCTTTTGTTTTCTGCTGAAAAAGATTTCCGCTTAAATTTAATTGCTTATTCAATCCTTTGGTATAGCTGCTTAATAATAACCTGATTCCTTCAGTTAACATTTGTATTGGAATGACTGCTTTCGGAACCGGCATCTCAGAAACATCTGTTGCCTTTATAAGAAAATGAAAATGGTTTGGCATCAAGGACCAATTTATTATGTCACATCTTGGAGAAATAAATTTTATAACTTTTGTTAGAAAGAAAAGATAATTTTCCCTGGAATAAAAAATAGTTTGTTTTTGATTGCCTCTATTATAAATATGATATATTTCTTCCCGAATAAAATGCATGAGTAAAACTATATTTTATTTTGAAAAATCTACAAAGTGTCTGACACCTAAAAGGTGTCTGACACTTTGAACGGCCAGTCATTTTGAATTTTTGCCTTAATAAAATAAACAACTGTTCCAACGCCGATCACAATTAATCCTCCTGAGATCATTTTACTTCCTGTAGAATAAAATACAAACAGCCACATTGCAATGGCGATATAAACCGGGATTGGAAACAACGGCATCTTATAAGGAAATTCTTTTGCATCTCTTGATCTTCGCAACAACAACAACCCAATACCCTGCGCAATAAACTGTATCAGTATACGCATGGCAAGTATTGCATTTATAATATCGCCCAACCTGAATAACAGGCTAAAAATAAATGCGACGCCTCCCAAAAAAAGCAATGAAACATAGGGAAAATTTTTTGTTGGATGCAGTTTTCCAAAAATGGTAAAGAAGGAATTATCTATTGCGGCAGCATACGGAATACGGCTGTAGCCAAGGGTTGCAGAGAATACTGAAGCAAATGCCACCCAAAGTATTAAACAGGTTGCAATGTTTGCTGCATTGCTTCCCATCAGTTGCTGAATAAAAACACTTACAACAAATTCACTGTCTTTTGCCACCTGCCAGGGTACTACACTAACAACACTAATGTTCATCATTAAATACAAAATAGATATTCCTCCAATAGCAAAAAACATACTCCGCGGAATATTTGTTGATGGGTTTTTTATTTCACCTCCAAGATGACAAATATTATAATAACCCAAATAACTATACACTGTTTTTACACTTGCAAAACCAATGGCTGTTACAAATGCATAATCAATGGAGAGCCCGTCATTTATATGTTTTATTGGCGCAAGAAAATTTCCGTGCATGATACCGCCGCCAATTATCCAAAGCATCGTAATGATAACGCCACTCCATAGCATCACACTTATTTTTCCAATGGTTTCAATTTTGCGATATAATAAAAGAACAATAAGTATCACTACACTTCCACTAACTATTTTTGATGTGAACGGATTAAGAGGAACCAAATAAGAAAAATATTTTGCAAAACCAATTGCTGCGGAAGCAATAACCAGCGGCGCCTGTATCATTGTTTGCCATACAAATAAAAAGCTCATTAATTTACCGGCGCCGTTTTTTCCATAAGCCTCTTTTAAAAAATTATAACTGCCACCGGCCCTGGGGAATGCAGCGCCCAACTCACTCCATATCATTGCATCTACGATTGATAATGCTGCCCCTGCCAACCAAGCATACAAAAAATATGGCCCGTTCATCATACCAATTACCATAGGCAATGTGATGAAAGGGCCAATGCCAACCATATCAATCATGTTGATGGCTGTAGCTTGTCCTAAACCAAGTGATCTTTTTAAATCTGACATTATCCAAACAAAGATGCGGAGAAAAGTATTAATCCTGAGACGTGAAACGTCAAACGTGAAAATAATAATTTTGATCAGAAAATTAATATACTTGTAACCTCACTTTTCACCTCTCACGTTTCACGTTTCTGTGCTCTTATCATTTGTCCATAATCCTGATGCTTTGATAATGCATTTACCGTTTGCGCTATTCTCTTTGTTTTGGTTGCATCTGTTTTGGCGCTATCTATCCAGTTGCTGAAATATTTACGATGGCCCGGTGTTAATTGATTAAAAAAAGAAAGGCTGCCGGGTTCATCAGAAAGACACTCCAATAATTCTGCATTAAGCTTTACAGGATTATTATCAACTTCTATTTTAATATTTAGAAATGCTCCCATATATTTTCTAATCTTTTTCCTGAGAGATGCATTTAATGCCAAAATAAAATTTCCATCACCCATAGGAATTAATGCAAATCCTTCAAAAGCATAATCATCTAAACTTCCTTTAACGCGAAATGATTTTTTATTATTTGGTTTTAATTCTTCTGCAATTGCAGCAGGGATCTCAATGTATGTCCACCCGGTTTTCTCACCTTTATCACCAAATTTTTTTATAAGTGTTTTAAATTGAAGCATATTTTTTTTATAAAAAATAAAATTATTAAATACTCTGTTAATGTTATATGGCTTTACTGCTTACAAATTATTTTTAAGTTATGAAAAAGATGGTCTTTATTTTACTTTTCTTTTTTGCAGCAAGAACATTTGCTCAAAATGTTCTACCCGAAATTTCTTCAATAAAAATATCACACTCTATTTTGTGTACGCCTGTTAAGGATCAATATATTTCCTCTACCTGCTGGAGTTTTGCAGGCAATTCATTTATTGAAAGTGAATTATTAAAAAAGAAAGGGATTAAAACAGATCTGTCTGAAATGTTCATTGCCCGTTACTCGTATATTAATAAAGTGTATCAATATCTCTCACAAAATGGAAAAACTTATTTCACTCCGGGGGGCCAGTTTCATGATGTAATAAAAGTTATAAAACAATACGGTATGATGCCGGAATCAGCTTATTGCGGGAAACTACATGGCGAAGTGAATCACATCCACAGTGAGCTTGATACTATCATGAAATATTATGTTGAAGAATTAATAGCAAAGCATAAAAAAACATTATCACAATCTGATCTTAATTTTCTCCTTACAACACTGGATAATTATTTGGGAAAAGTTCCCTCCACATTTTTTTTTAATGGGAAAAAGTATACCCCAAAAACATTTGCCAAAGATGCAGTAGGATTTGCACCTGACGATTATATTGAGATCACATCTTATACGCATCATCCCTTTTATGAAAAATTTATTTTAGAAGACAAATACAACTGGACAAAGGATAATTATTACAATGTTCCGTTAGAAGATTTTATGGAGATTACTAACGCAGCTATCAACAATAACTACACAGTATGTTGGGATGGAGACGCCATAGATGATGGATTTCAATTTGCTAAAGGCCTTGCCTGGCTTACCTATCCTATTACTAACTTTCAAACGGAAAGGCAAAGAACATACGAAAACAAATCATCTGAACTTGACCATATGATGCATATCACAGGTATTGCAAAAGATAAAGATAATGCTACATGGTATCAGCTAAAAAATTCGTGGGGAACTGCCAATAACCTCGGCGGATATTTATTTATGAAAGCCGATTATTTTAAAATAAAAACGATCGCCATTATTGTAAATAAAAATGCTATACCTGCGGGCATCAGGAAGAAGATGAAGATATGAAAACCATTATCGGTTTACCGGCTACCAGTTACCGGTAACTGGAAACCGGTAACTATCTTTGCTGGATGACAAAGCTTTCTGTAAATATTAATAAGATTGCAACGCTTCGCAATTCAAGAGGCGGTAATAACCCTGACTTAATACAAACAGCAAAAGATATTGAGCGCTTTGGTGCAGATGGAATTACTGTGCATCCCCGCCCTGATGAAAGACATATTCGTTATGATGATGTTTTTGAATTAAAAAAAATTATCACCACCGAATTTAATATTGAAGGCAATCCGAAAGAACAAAAGTTTGTTGATCTTGTTTTAGAAAATAAACCAACACAGGTAACACTTGTGCCTGATGTGTCAGGGCAATTAACTTCTGATCATGGGTGGGATACTGTTAAGCATAAAGATTATTTAGCGGAGATGATTACTATTTTCCACAAAGAAAGAATTCGTGTTTCCCTTTTTGTTGACCCTGATATTAAAATGGTGAAAGGCGCTAAAGAAACAGGAACTGACAGGATAGAATTGTATACCGAAGGTTATGCAAGCCAGTCAATGGTCAATGGTCAATGGTCAATCGTTAAAAGTAAAGATGCAATTGAACCTTATATAACTGCCGCAAAAAAAGCAAATGAACTTGGATTAGGAATTAATGCAGGTCATGATCTTGACTTGCAAAATTTAAAATATTTTTCTCATAATATTCCCGGTCTTCTTGAAGTTTCTATCGGCCATGCATTGATATGTGATGCTATTTATTTGGGGTTAGAGAATGCAGTGCAGTTGTATAAAAGGCAGTTGATATAACCGGTGAATATTGATCCCGATAGCTATCGGAAGTGAGTTGTGAGTGATAGCGAAAACATTATTTCAACAAAGCATCAAGCCTGCTTTCCAAAACAGCGCCACGAAGATTTTTTGCAATGATCTTTCCTTCCGGATCTAATAATAAATTTTGAGGAATACTGGTAATTTTAAAAATGGCAGCCACCTGGTTACTCCACCCTTTAAGATCGCTTACATGGCTCCAGTTCAGCCCATCCATTTTAATTGCATCTATCCAGTTTTTTTTATTTTGATCCATTGATACGCCTAATATAGTGAAGTTCTTATTTTTATATTTATCAAAAGCGGCAACCACATTTGGATTTTCCTGACGGCAGGGACGGCACCAGCTTGCCCAAAAATCAACCAATACGTACTTACCCCGGAAAGCAGAAATATTAATTGAATTGCCGGCTGTATCCGTTTGGGAAAAATCAGAAACAACAGAACCGATAGGGTTTATTTTTGATTCTGCGATAAGTTGATTTACATAATTACCCAAAGAACTAAACTGTATTTCTGCCGGAATAAGTTTATAAAGCTCTTCAGCTTTTACACCATTTTGTGTTGCCTGGTATAAGCGGATAATTGCCAAAGGAGAAACAAAAGAGGAAGGATATTTTTTTACAAAATCTTCGCTGATAGCAGCAATTTTATTAAGCGCCGCAGGATCGTACTTTGCATCAGGCAAAAGAAATTGCTCATAAGGTTTTAGTGCATCTGTGAAAGTTTTAAACTGATCCTGGGAAGGTGAACCGGTAATAAGAAGTTTATCCAATGCATCTTTATTACCTGTTATCTTTATATTGCTGTTATCAAGAAACATAGGCACTAATGGTTGCGCATCATTAAAGATCAATCCTTTAAATGCAGGTTGATCCATCTTTCCTTTGATAATAAATTTACCTTTATTTATTACAGCCACTTTATCCGGTGTACCTGTTTGTTCATTTAAAAATGATACCGGTGTTCCATCTGCAAAACCAGTAACGGTGCCTGTTATAACATATCCATCAAATACAGGAGTTTGAACTTTTGGTATTGCCTTAGTTGTTTTTTTAACCTGGGAAAATCCTAGAACAGGTAATAAAAAAAATAAAATAAGAAATAATCTCATAGCTGTTTTATTGTACTGCAATTTACTTTGTTTTATGTAGACAAAAGGTTAAGAATGAAAGTTTATTAACGTAAAATCCTATCGAGGAATTGCTCTGTTGCACTTTCAATATCTGTTGCATTCTGTAAAGCATTTATGTAGGCGCTTCCTATAATTGCTCCGTTACTATATTTACAGGCAGCCTGGAAAGTATGTTTGTCCTTAATACCAAAACCAACCAATACAGGGTTTTTTAAATTCATTTTCTGAAGTTTTAAAAAATAATTTTCCTGCTGATCAATTTCTTTATTATTCCCTGTTGTGGAAGATGATGATACAGCATAAATAAATCCTTTACTTAACGTATCAATTTTACGGATCCTTTCTTCAGAGGTTTCCGGTGTTATAAGAAAAATAAAATGCAGATCATTCTGCTCAAAATAATTTTTGTATTCATTTTCAAATTCGTAAAGAGGAAGATCCGGCAGGATGATACCATCAACACCAACTTCTTTTGCAAGCCTGCAAAATTTTTCAATTCCGAATTGCATAACGGGATTTAGATAACCCATTAAAATTAAAGGAAGATGAAAGCCCCTATCCCCTAAAGGGGTAATTGTATTTCTGCAATCTTTTAATTGTTCAAAAAGTTTTTCGATTGTCATCCCATTTTGCAATGCAATCATGCTGCTATGTTGTATCACAGGCCCATCTGCCAGGGGATCACTGTATGGCATTCCTATCTCTACCATATCAGCACCATTTTTTTGTAATGAATAAAGAACTTTTAAAGTGTCATCCAAATGGGGAAAGCCTGCAGTGCAGTAAACATTGAGAATGTTTTTTTGTTTATTGGCAAACAATTTTTCTATGCGGTTTTTTACCTCACCCCCAACCCCTCTCCTTAAGGAGAGGGGGGCATTAGTAGACTCCTTTATTTTTTGAAGCACTTTATCTATATTATTAATTACTTCTTCATTTTTAAATCTGATAACCTTAATATCATTCTCATTTAAACTTCTTGTACGCTCATTATCATTTTCAATTATTTCTTTTTCATTATGAATATTCCCATCCACTTCAACACACAATTTAATTTCATGACAATAAAAATCCAATACATATTCACCAAATGGATGTTGCCTCCTGAATTTTAAATTATTCAACTGTCTGTTTCTTAAATTTTGCCAAAGCTTATCTTCTGCTTTTGTTTTAAACTCCCGAAGAAATTTCGCATTCTCATAAGTTGAACCTTTTGAATTGTTATGCAGATTCTCATTATACTCTTTCATAAAAATAGCTTTAATCTCCCGTGTTACCTTCTCCTAAAGGAGAAGGATAGTATGAGGTTATATATACTCCATATAAGTTGCAAGATCTTTATCCCCTCTGCCACTAAGATTTAGAACAACAACATCATCTTTTTTAAATTGAATTTTTCTTAAAGCAAACAAAGCATGTGCAGGCTCTAAGGCAGGAATAATTCCTTCAAGCTTAGCTAATTCCATTGCAGCTTCAATAGCTTCATCATCTGTTGCGCTGAGAAAAATGCCACGGCCACTTTTAAATAAATGTGCATGCAACGGACCAATGCCCGGATAATCCAAGCCGGCAGAAATGCTGTGCGGCTCTACCACCTGCCCATCTGCAGTTTGCATAACAAGGCTTTTACTTCCATGTAAAATTCCCGGTGTTCCTAATTGTGTTGTGGCTGCAGAAAAACCGGAGTCAATGCCCTGCCCTGCTGCTTCAATAGCAACTAATTTTACAGAAGGATCATCCAGAAAGTGATAAAAAGCGCCTGCTGCATTACTGCCACCTCCTACACAGGCAAAAACATAATCAGGTAATTCATTCTCCGTTTTTTCTTTCAACTGCTTACGCATTTCTTCACTAATCACACTTTGAAAACGGGCAACCATATCAGGATACGGATGCGGACCAACAACGCTGCCGATAATATAATGCGTATCATCAGGATGATTTATCCAATCTCTGATAGCTTCATTGGTAGCATCTTTCAGTGTTTTGCTTCCACTAAATGCCGGTATCACTGTTGCACCCAGCATTTTCATTCTTGCAACATTTGGCGCCTGCCTTTCCATATCTTTTTCGCCCATGTAAACAATACATTCCAATCCTTTTAGTGCACAAACTGTGGCTGTTGCAACGCCATGTTGCCCTGCGCCGGTTTCTGCGATAATTCTTTTCTTCCCTAATCGTTCTGCCAATAATATTTGTCCGACAGTGTTATTTATTTTATGTGCTCCTGTATGGCAAAGATCTTCCCGCTTTAAATAGATTTGTGCTCCATATTTTTCACTCAGTCGCTCAGCTAAAAATAAAGGTGTAGGCCTGCCAACATAATCTTTTAACAGTTGATCAAATTCTTTTTTAAAACCCTGATCATCCATTATGGATAAATATTTTTCCTGCAATTCCTTCACATTAGGATATAGCATTTCAGGAATGAAAGCACCACCAAACTCGCCATAGTAGCCGTGTTCGTTTACACCCCAAAAACCTGAAGAGGCTGCTTTATTTTTATCTCTATACATTTTATTCAATTATTTTAAGTCCCGGGTTAAATCTGTTATTTTACTCTACAGGTTGCGATGGTGTATCTAAAATCAATTGCAAAAATTTGAGATTGAGCCATCTGCCGAATTTATATCCAACCTGTTTAAAATGCGCCACTTCAATAAACCCTAAGCTTTTATGCATCCTCAAACTCGATTCATTTGCATCATCTATACTTGCAATTATTGTATGCATATTCATTTCTTTTGCAGCTTCAATCAACGGAAGCAACAATAATTTTCCAATTCCTTTTCCTCTATGTTTAGCAGCAACATAAACAGAATTCTCTACCGAATATTTATACGCTGCCCAATTTCTGAAAGGCCCTATTGAACTAAAACCAAGTATTACTCCATTTTCTTCGGCAATATAAACCGGGAAACCACTTTCTTTTTTTGCCGTAAACCATTGTTGTCTCATTTCAAAAGAATGAGGTTTGTAATCATACACGGCTGTCGTGTTTTTAATAACATCATTATAAATAGTCAACATGCCCGGCAAATCGTTTTCTGTTGCCATTCTTATATTGATCATACAATTTATTTTATTGCCAGCCCAATTAACTTTTGTATTACCCGGATGTCTTTAACTCCATCAGCTATTTCAACTTTACTATTCACATCTATTGCATGCCAAAAAGGGTGCGCAAAAGATTTTAATTTTTCAACATCATCAAGGCCAATTCCGCCGCTTAAAAAAAACGGCTTATTAATTTTATTACTGTTCAAAATTTCCCAGTCAAACTTTTCTCCGGTACCACCATAGGCGCCTTTTCTATTGGTATCAAACAAATAATAATCGCAATCTTCTTCGTATGGTTTTATCATCCAGTCAATATTCTGTTCATTATATTTAGTTATTCTGAATGCTTTAATAACACTTACAGCATTACTGATATGTTTACAAAAGGCGGGTGTTTCATCACCATGCAATTGAACAATATCTAACCCATACAATTCAATCTGCGTCATAATATCCTCTTCAGATGCATTTACAAATACGCCAACCTTTTGTAAGTTAAGGTCTAACTTTTGTACATCTTCACTACGTAACTTATTTAAAACATACCTGGGTGAACGATCATAAAATATCAGGCCTGTATAGTCAACTCCAAGCTCATCCAGTTGTAATAATTGATCCACCTGTGTTATCCCGCAAACTTTTAATTTCATACTAAATTTTTTAATTCTTCAACAAAAATTTTAAATGCTTCTCCCGGATCTTTTTCTTTCATAAACTTTTCACCCATTAAAAATCCTTTAAACCCATGCTGCTGCAAAAGCCTGATGGTTGCTACATTATCAATACCACTTTCAGATATTTTTATTTTATCCGATGGAATTTTTTTCCCTAATTCAACGGAGCGATTAATATCCACAGAAAATGTTTTAAGATCACGGTTGTTTACTCCAACAACATCTACTTCATCACAAATATGTTGCAGTTCCTCTTCATTGTGAATTTCAAGTAATACATTTAAACCAAGGTTTTTTGCAAAGGTTGCAAGACTTTTTACTTCATTTATTTTTAAACAGGCAGCAATTAATAATATCACTTCTGCCCCGAATGCTTTTGATTCTACGAGTTGATATTCATCAATGATAAAATCTTTTCTTAATAACGGAACTTCATTAATCGTTGCCTCCAAAAGATCATTTAATGAGCCACCAAAAAAATCTTCATCTGTAAGAATGGAAATTCCACTTGCGCCATATTTTGTGTAAGCAGTTGTAACCTCTGTAACTGTAGATGAATTATTAATTATCCCTTTTGAAGGCGATCTTCTTTTAAACTCAGCAATAATCCCTGTCTTATCTTCTCTTGATAAATATTTTTTAAAATCAATTACTTTGTTTTTAAAAAAAAGTCCATCCTCTAATTCAGTAATGCTCTTACTCCTCTTTCTTTCTTCAACTTCCAACTTCTTTTTTGCAATTATCGTTTCGAGAATGTTCATCGCTTAATTCTGTTTAACTAATTTATTTAATGAAGATAATGCTGCGCCGCTTTCCAAACTTTCAACAGCAATTGAATAGCATGTGTCATAATCTTTATATTTTCCTATACACTGCAAAGCCATAGCTGCATTGGCTATTACCACAGCATTTTGTGCCCATGTTCCCTCTCCTTTTAATACCTTTAAAAATATTTTGGCAGCTTCCTCAACAGTATTTCCTCCGTGAATATCTTCAGGGCTTACCGGCCTCTTTCCAAGGTCTTCTGGAGTTAATATCTTCTCGCCTTTATTCGTGATCACTTTTGCATCACTCG
>JANXQO010000083.1 GCA_025353485.1 Chitinophagales bacterium | reverse complement strand
TATCCCCATAAGAATAAAAGATGTGGGAACTGTGCAGATGGGTGGCGAAACCAGGTTAGGCGTTTTTGATGAGAATGGAGAAGGTGAAGCTGTGGGAGGTATAGTGGTTATGCGTTTTGGAGAAAATGCTGACAAAGTAATTACTGCGGTAAAACAAAAAATGGGAGATGTGCAAAAAGGTTTGCCAGAGGATGTATCTTTTAAAGTTGCCTACGATAGAAGCACTTTAATTGAGGCTTCCATTGAAACAATAAAAACAAAAATTATAGAAGAAATTATTATCGTTTGCATAATTGTTATCCTTTTTCTTTTTAACTGGCGTAGTGCAGTAAGTATCATTATTCAAATTCCGATAACAATAGCTATCAGTTTTATTTTATTAAATGCGTTTGGCATTTCTTCCAATATTATGTCGCTTACCGGGATTGCTTTGGCAATAGGTGTGATAGTAGATAATGGAATTATCATGTCAGAAAATTCGTATAGAAATTTATCAGAATGGCAAAATAATCCTGCAAATAAGTAAGATGAAATAATTACAAATGTGAAATGAAAAAAATATTTAAAAAATCAGCGGGAGATAAAATGGAGATACTCCGAAAAGGATGTAATATTAGCAGGTCTTTATCGCCGGTTATAATGCATGAAGCGTTTGAAGAAACAGCTAATTCTAAAAACCTATTATCCTTAGAATCCCGGCAGGATGTAATAATTTCTTTTGGGAAAAAGATAACGGCATTCCTTTCAATTTTTTCTATCATTTCAAGCCTTTCTGCATCATCAAAAAAATATTTGTCAAATTTTTTTCTAAATAAAACGTCAGTAAATTCCTGCAAAGCAGATTCAGAAATAGCCAGCCTTCCTTTATCTATTGCAATATCTAATGCTCTTGCATTTACAGACGCTGAAATTAATGCAGCGCTGATAAGTGAATTGGTATCAAAAACAAAAAAATCAGTCTGCTTCATTCAGTATTTCATCAAGCGTTTCCTGGGTAAGCCCACGTTCTGCCATTTTATTCCGCAGTTCATTCAGGTATTGCTGAAAATCTTCTTTAGAATATGCAAAAAGTTCTTTGCCTATACGCACACTTATTTTGTTATTAATTTCTTTTCTTTTTTCCAGGGAAGCTTTCCACCATGCTTTTGCAAGACGGTCATCTACTTCAAGCACAATTTTTTCCATAAAAAATTATTTAAAGCAATATTCAAATATAAGATTATTAATAGTTCTGTACAAGCTGAAGATAATGTGAATGTGTTAGTGCTCGGCAAAGTTTGTAACACAATAAAATGTAACGCATGGAACGGGATTATAAATTACAAATACCGGCAATAAAAAATCAAATATGAAATGGAAAAAACCATATACTAAAATTCCCGAAGATATCCGGATGGGTATTATTGAGCGTTCCTGCAAGCAGGTTTCAAGAGGAGTTTTCTTTTCAACAATTATTATTATCGCTTCTTTTTTACCTGTGTTTTTACTTACAGGGCAGGAGGGAAAATTGTTTGGCCCATTGGCTTATACCAAGTCTTTCATCATGTTTGTTGATGCCATTCTTGTTTTAACATTGGCTCCGGTTTTGATCTCATTTTTTATGAAAGGAAGATTCAGGCCTGAAAATTCAAATCCAATAAATCGCTTTCTTGAAAGAATATACGAACCGGTGATTCGCTCCTGCATTAAATGGAGAAAGACAACTATCGCAATAAATATTATCGCTCTCCTCATCAGCATTCCTCTCGTAATGAGCCTTGGGAGAGAGTTTATGCCGCCTCTTGATGAAGGCTCTATTCTTTTTATGCCGGTTACATTACCTGATGTTTCTAATTCAGAAGTGAAAAGAATATTGCAGGTGCAGGATAAAATTATTAAGTCAGTTCCTGAAGTTGAAAATGTTTTAGGTAAAGCCGGCAGGGCAAATACAGCAACGGATAATTCTCCTATCAACATGATTGAGACGATGATTATTTTAAAACCAAAATCTCAATGGCGTGCTGGAATTTCAAAGAACGACATCATTAATGAACTCAATTCAAAACTGCAAATTCCCGGGGTAACAAACGGATGGACACAGCCGATCATTAATCGTATCAATATGCTTTCAACCGGTATCCGTACAGATGTTGGTGTAAAGGTTTACGGACAAAATCTGGATACAATAAATGTATTTGCACAACAGATAAAAAAAGCTTTGCAGGGAATTAAAGGCGTAAATGATTTGTATGTTGATCCCATCACCGGCGGAAAATATATTGATATAGAAATAAAAAGAAATGAGATAGGCAGGTATGGACTTAGTGTAGATGATGTAAATACTATTATCGAAACTGCACTGGGGGGGATGATACTTACAACAACTGTAGAAGGCCGCAGGCGCTTTTCTGTTAATGTAAGATTCGCCCAGGATTTTCGCAACAGTTTTGCATCTCTGAAAAGATTGCAGGTACAAACAACCAATTTCGGCCCTATTCCTTTAGAAGCTGTTGCAGATATAAAATTAGCTGAAGGTCCGCCAATGATAATTTCAGAAAATGCTTTGTTGCGGGGAACTGTTTTATTTAATGTGCGTAACAGGGATCTTGCCGGCACAGTGGATGAGGCAAAAGCAAATTTGAATAAAATGATATTAAAATTGCCCAAGGGTTATTTTATTGAGTGGAGCGGACAATATGAAAATTTTATCCGCAGCCAAAAAACATTAAAGATGATTTTGCCGGTTGTATTGCTCATCATTTTTATATCCATGTACTTTGCTTTTCATTCTGCACGGGAAGCATTCTTTAGTTTAATATCAATACCATTTGCGTTAATAGGCGGAGCATTAATTATTTATTTCTGGGGAGTTAATTTATCTGTTGCTGTTGCAGTGGGCTTTATAGCGCTATTTGGGTTAGCGGTGGAAACAGGAATTGTTATGGTAATTTATTTGAATGATGCCATGCAGCAATTGGTGGCATTAAAAGGTAATTCAAAAGAAACTATTACCAACAAAGATCTGCGTGAATTTGTAATTGCAGGAGCAACCAAAAGATTACGCCCCAAACTTATGACTGTTTCGGTTTCTCTCTTTGCATTAATCCCCATTTTATGGAGCAGTGGTGTGGGAAGTGATGTCATGAAACCTATTGTGCTGCCAATGATCGGTGGTGTATTAACTTCTGCAACACATATTTTGTTGGTAACACCGCTTATTTTTTTAATGACAAAAGAATATGAATTGAGAAAAAAGGGAAAGTTAGAAGTATTAGAAACAAAACATTAGAGATAAACAGTTTGAAATGTTTAATTACAAATGTTGATTTTAAATCTATAGCCAGGTTTCCCTCTCCTGAAGGAGAGGGATTAAGGGTGAGGTCAAAATATTAAAACATGAAAAAATATTACGAAAAGTGGTCGGTGAGGACACCGGCCACGGCGGTCTGCCACGGTTGTCCCGATACCTATCGGGATCACCAACCGTTCAATGGATTAAAATATTTGATACCAACTATTGCATTTTGTTTTTTGATAATTGCCGCTTCTGCGCAAAAGGTAAGCCTTAGTGATGTACTGAATGAGATTCATATCAGCAATCCATCTTTAAAAGTATACGATGCCAACATACAATCTTTGGATGCAAAATCTAAAGGCGCCCGTAATTGGATGCCACCTGAATTAGCAACAGGTTTTTGGATGACACCTTATAATCCTAAATATTGGAAAGGGGGTAATGGTTCATTTGGTATTGGGCAGTATATGATTTCGGCTATGCAGGCTTTTCCAAATAAAAAAAAGCAGGATGCAGAAGAAAAATATTTGCAATCATTATCATCATCAGAAAAAGAACGAAGACAATCACAAGCCAACGCTCTTATTGCAGATGCAAAAATGAATTATTACGAATGGATAGTGGTTAAAAAGAAACTCAGCATTCTTGCAGAAAATGAAAAGCTGTTGAATTTTATGATCAAAGATGCGGAGACCCGCTATAAGAACGGCTTGGAAAAGATCAGCGCTTACTACAAAGCCAAAGCAGCATTGGGCAATGTAAAAAACCAGCAGCTTATTGCTGAGAGTGAGATACGGCAGTATCGTATTCAATTAAATACTTTAATGAACAGAGAGAAGTTGCAACAGTTTGAGATTGATACTGCTTACTCAATTAAAAATTATTTCACAAACGATTTTGATACGGTTACCTTAATTAATTCACGAAGTGATATAAAAGCACTTGAAAAAGAAATTCAAATTAATCAGCTTGAACAAAATCTTGAAAATGCAAAACTGAAACCTGAGTTTGGATTACGTTATGATCACATGTTTGGCTTTGGAGGATTGCCGGCACAATTCACTTTAATGGCAACAGCAAAGTTTCCGATGGCCAGATGGTCTTCAAAAGGGGCAAAGGCTAATGTTGAAAGTTTGCAGTTTAAATCGGAATCACTGAACCTGCAAAAACAAAGTATAGTAAATGATGCATCAGGTATGGTCTTTCAACTTAAAAATAATATTGAATTAAAAAAAACGCAGCTAAAATTATTTGAAGAAAATATTATTCCTGCATTGAAGAAAAACTACCAGACAATGCAATTAGGTTATGGCCAAAATACAGAAGAATTATTTACACTATTCGATGCATGGCAAACTTTAAATATAACACAACTGGAATATTTAGATCTATTAAAGGAATTGCTTTCGATGCAGGTGGAACTTGAAAAAACGCTTGAAATAAAATTTTAATAAAATGGTGAATAAGGAATTATATAAGATGAGATGGATTTACATTGTACTGGCATCAATAATATTTTTGTACGCCTGTAAAAACCAAACAAAAAAAGTTGATGAGCATAAACATGCAGAGAAAGAAATTTATACCTGTCCGATGCATCCGCAAATAATAAGAGATAAGCCAGGTGATTGTCCCATCTGCGGGATGAAACTCACAAAAAAAGAAACGGATACAAAAACTGTGGCCGAAGTTGATCTGAATACTTTATTAAAACCCGCCAATCAATATGTAGTATCATCAATCCCGGTTACAACAATACAAGCTGATGTAGCGCAAATAGAAATTGAAGCACTTGGAGTTACGGCTTATGATACAAGAAATATCGGTAATATTTCTGCTAAAGTTTCCGGTAGAATAGAAAGATTATATGTGCGTTCAACTTTTCAGGAAGTAATGAAAGGACAAAAGGTAATGGACATTTATAGTCCCGAATTATTAACAGCCGGGCAAAATCTTTTATTCTTTTTAAAAAATGACGCCTCCAATGTTTCTTTGATAAATGCGGCCAAGCAAAAATTATTATTGTTAGGAGTTTCATCATCACAGTTACAGCAAATGATAAGATCAGGAAAACCTTCTTATACAATTTCAGTTTACAGCAATTATAGCGGTCACTTACATGGCATAGACAAAATGGAATCAACAGAAAAAAATAATACGCTTATTTCAAGAGAACTAAACATAAAGGAAGGGATGTATGTGCAAAAGGAGCAGACAGTTTTTTCTGTTTATGATCCTCACCGTTTATGGGTATTGCTTGATATATTTCCCGGACAGGAAGCATTGGTTAAAGTTGGAGATGTAGTTCGTATTATCCCGGAAACTGCGCCGGATAAATATTTCAGCGCAAGAATAAATTTTATTGAACCCTTTTTTAGAAGCGGTAGCAAAACAGTAACAGCAAGAGTATATTTTGATAACTCAAAATTAAACCTCGCCGTAGGCAGCCAGGTAAGAGCCGTTGTTTATGGCAAAAGCCAGGTAGCAAGCTGGCTTACTAAAGAAGCAATAGTTTCTCTTGGTAAGGATAAAATTGTTTTTTTAAAATCTGCCGGAGGATTTAAAACACATGTTGTACAAACAGGACAATTGTATAATAACAAAATACAGATCACTAATGGTTTATCTGCTACTGATAGCGTGGCGGCAAATGCCCAGTATCTTATGGATGCGGAAAGTATTATAAAAACAAAATAATAGACAAGATGCAATTAGTAGTAAGCAATAAAAATATTAATGCAGGTTATAAAAAAATAAAAAACTCTCATTGGCTTTTGTCAATTGCCTGTTGCCTGTTGCTAATTGTATTTCCCTCCTGTAAGAATAAAAAAGCAGAAATTGTTTCTAAAACTGATACGTATTATACATGTTCAATGCATCCGCAGGTTATGCAGGATAAGCCCGGCAATTGCCCTATTTGCGGTATGAAACTTATTGAAGTAACAAAAAACAACAGCGATACAACAAATGAAATAAAATTAAGCAACCAGCAAATTCAGTTAGGCAACATTATAGTGGATACAATAAAAAATGGAAGCATAGGGGAGCAGGTAGTGTTGCCTGCTACATTAAATATGGATCAAAATAAATCCAGTTCAATAAGCGCAAGAATAAGTGGCAGGGTTGATAAACTGTATTACAAAAATATGGGAGAGTATCTTCCCAAAAATACAAAGCTGGCAGAAATATATAGTGAAGAATTAAATAATGCTAAGCAGGAATATATTCTGGCATTGCAAAAACAAAAAACTTTTGATAATCCGCTGGTTGATTTTACACAATTAATTTCAAGCGCCAAAAATAAATTATTGCTTTGGGGAATGAGTGAAGCACAGATTAAACAGTTAGCAAATGAAAAAACATTTTCTCCCCTTACTACAATTTTCAGTACAGAAAGTGGTTACATCACGGCCATAAATATTAATGAGGGGCAATACGTAACGGAAGGCAGTACTATCATAAGTGTTGCAGACCTTTCATCACTTTGGGCTGAAGCACAGGTTTATTCTTCGCAGTTTTCTTTAATAGATAAGAATGCTTCTGTAACAGTTCAGTTCCCTGATTTTCCCGGAAAAAATGTGACAGGTAAAATTGATTTTGCAAATCCTGAAATCAGCGAAGGCACAAGGATAAATTTAATAAGAGTGATAATTCAAAATCCGGGCAATCAATTAAAACCCGGTATGCAGGCATATGTAACAATAAAAAATAAAGAGAACAGATCATTGCTGCTACCAACAGGTGCCGTAATAAGAGATAGCAAAAGTGCATCCGTATGGATTAAATCCGGGGATAATACTTTTATAAATAAAATGGTAAGGGTAGGAATTGAAAATGATGGACGCATAGAAATAACATCAGGATTGCGGGCAGGGGATGTAGTGGTTATTTCCGGAGCCTATTTATTAAACAGCGAATACATTTTTAAAAAAGGAGCGAACCCGATGGAGGGGATGAAGATGTAATGCTAATTTGTATTTATGAAACTCTATATAAAAAATATGGTTTGCAGCCGTTGCAAAATGGTGGTAACAGATGAACTGATAAAGTTCAGGCTTCATCCAACATCAGTTGAGTTAGGAGAAGTAGAAATAACAGAGGAACTAAATAGCAAAAAGAAAGACGAGCTTAATAAGGTTTTACAATCATTCGGCTTTGAATTGATTGATGATAAGAGGAGCAGGCTTATTGAAAAAATAAAAACCACTATTGTTGATCTGGTTCATTATTCCGAAGACCGATCCGAAACTAATTTCTCAGAACATATAAGTAAAAAACTTCATCATGATTACAATTACATGAGCAATCTTTTTTCAGAAGTGGAAGGTATCACAATTGAAAAATATCTTATTTCCCAAAAAATTGAAAAAGTAAAAGAATTACTTAAGTATGATGAGCTCTCACTTTCAGAAATAGCTGAGCGTTTAGGATATAGCAGTGTAGCATATTTATCCAATCAATTTAAAAAGCAAACCGGGCTAACACCAACTTTTTATAAATCATTAAAACAAAATAAAAGAAAGAATATAGAAGACCTGTAAATGTTATAACACAAATACAAAATTCCATAACAACCAGCTGATGCAGCAATGCTAACTTTATGGTTGAAAAAATATTATGACACATACTTATAATGTTAGCGGAATGACTTGTGGCGGATGCCAGGCAAAAGTGCAAAAATTATTATCAGATGTGGCAGGCGTAAAAAATGTTTCCATTGATTTGCCAAAAGGTGAAGCCACTATTGAAATGACAAGCCACATACCTACCGTAGAATTAAAGTCGGCATTAAATGATTATCCAAAATATCAACTTGATGAAAAACAAGTGGTGCATCAGATGGAATCATCTATTTCTGTAGTAGCAGAAGAAGAAAAAAAATCCTGGATAGAAACATACAAACCAATACTTGTAATTTTTGCGTACATAACAGGGATAACACTTTTATTAGAAATTGTTAAAGGAGCTTTTGTATGGGAAAACTGGATGCAGAATTTTATGGCAGCTTTCTTTTTAGTATTTTCTTTTTTTAAATTGCTAAATGTAAAAGGTTTTGCAGAGAGTTATTCCTCTTATGATATAATTGCAAAAAAATGGGCGGGATGGGGCTATGTTTATGCTTTTATAGAATTAGGCTTAGGCATAGCTTATTTGCTGAGATTCGATCCATTAATTATCAATATTGTAACCTTTGTTGTAATGAGCATCAGCATTATTGGCGTTCTTCAAAGTGTTTTAAATAAAAGAAAAATACAATGTGCATGTTTAGGTGCTGTATTTAATTTGCCAATGAGCACCGTAACAATTATTGAAGATGCCTTAATGATTGGTATGAGTGCGGTTATGATTTTAACCTTGGTATAATAGTTGAAGCAATTCAATACTAAATAATAGATTTACTTTTGCATAGTAATAATGAAAATAAGAAGATCCATACAATTTAAGGCAGCTTTCTTAATCATTGTGTTTTCACTAAATACAATGATTGGTTTTGCCTGTGCTGTGGGTATTGATATGGGATTTAATACTTCACATCATCATGATGAAGAAGCTACTGAAATTTCTGTTCATGTTCATTCTGATGGGAAAAAACATATCCATCACGAAGCAGCAAAACATTATGACGAACCGGACAATGATCACCATAAGTCAAACGGAAAAGACAATTGCTGTAATGACAAAGTGATAAAATTTAATGAGGTAGATAAATCAGCTTCACACTCTTTAAATACAGGTATAAGCCCTGTCTTTTTTACTACTTTTCTTACTTCTTTTTATAGCGCCAACATTTTATATACCTCCTTCATAAATACCGCTATAAATTATTTTGTCCGAAGTTACCATCCTCCCATATCAGATATTCGCATAAAGGTTCAGAGTTTCCAGATATGATTTAATGTTTAATAAGTTCCGTCCCGAACTTTCGGGACCTGTAATATTTTATTAAACATTAATCAAATCAAAAAATGAAAAACATATTTTTTATAGTTGCCATGTTAGCAACTGCATTTATGCAAAAGGGTTTTGCACAGGAAAATGTAAAAACACAATTACTCCATTCATACTACGATATTAAAAATGCTATGGTAGCAGGGAATGCAAATACTGCTTCAATAAAAGCAGAAGAATTTGTAAAAACACTCAATGGCATTGACACAAAAATTATCAATGAGGCCACACGTGATGCTTTATTAAAAGATGCCGGTCATATTTCAGGGAGTAAAGACATTAAGCAACAGAGAGAACATTTTGCACCATTCTCTGCCAATATGTACGATTTAACCAAATCAGTAAAGCTTTCTGATCAGCCCGTGTACTATGCTTATTGCCCCATGAAAAAATCATACTGGCTAAGCGATGCACCTGCTATTAAAAATCCTTACTATGGCAGTAGCATGCTTACCTGTGGTAAAGTAACTGAAACAATAAAATGATTTCTTAATTTCTAACAATAAAATTTTTTAAAAATGAAAAAAATAATTATTGGTATTTCAATACTTGCCATTACTGCAACAGCCTGCAATAATAATAACAATACCTCAGAAAAAAATGAGAAGAAAGATGATACAACAATGAATAATACTTCTTCAACAAAATCAGATAAACCTGACGCAAAAGTTGATGGCTCAATGAAGGAAATGGTAAGTCAATATCTGCAAATGAAAAATGCATTGGCAAATGATAATGGAAAGGATGCAGCAAGTGCAGGCAATGCTTTTGTTGAATCAATGGGTAAGATGGACAAAAACTCATTGACTGCGGAGAAGAAGACAAAATGGGACAATTTATCTGATGATGCTAAAGAAATGGCAGAACACATTGGTAAGAATGGTGATAAACTTGAACATCAAAGAGAACATTTTGATATGCTAAGTAAAGACATGTATGATATGGTAAAAACATTTGGTGCAGGACAGACATTGTACCAGGACTTTTGCCCGATGTATAATGATAAAAAAGGAGCAACATGGCTTAGTGAAACAAAAGAAATAAAAAATCCCTATCTCGGTAAAAAAATGCCCACATGCGGTACAATGAAAGAAGAAATTAAATAGTAAGCATGAAACTGTATAAAAAAATTCTGCTGATACTCCTGGGTGTATTAATCGTAATACAATTTATTCAACCCTCCCACAATAAAAGTGATCAGGTATTGCCAATGGATATTACAAAAACAATAAATGTACCTGATAAAGTATTGGATGTTTTTAAAAATTCATGTTATGATTGTCATAGCAACAATACCCGTTATCCCTGGTACGTAAACATACAGCCTATGGGATGGTTTATGGCAAACCACATAAAGGAAGGAAAAGAAAACCTCAATTTTAGTGATTTTGGAAGTTATTCTAAAAGAAAACAAGCCAATAAATTAAGAGCAATTGCAGAAAGTATAAAAGATGGTTCAATGCCAATATCATCCTATACAATTATGCATACGGATGCGAAACTTACATCAAATGATACAGCGATAATAAATAACTGGGTAAGAATAACGAGGGACAGTCTTTTAATGAAACATTAAAAAAAAGAATGAATAAAATAAAAAGAATATTGATCAAAATTTTTAAAGCA
>JANXQO010000165.1 GCA_025353485.1 Chitinophagales bacterium | reverse complement strand
CGTATTTTTAAAATAATTTTGTTGAAAAGTTGTTTTTATATAATCAGAAACTGATCCGTATTATATAGTTATTAAAAATCATTATCCCCACATGCGCTGCCTGGCTTTAAGAACTTCCCTTGTATTTATACTGTTATGCTATATACTTCCTGCATTTAGCCAGTTAGGTACAATCACCTTTGACCTTCAGAAAGACAAGCCTGAAAAATTTAAGAACAAGACATTAAAATCAGAAACTACCGGGGATAAAAAATTTACATTAAAAAGAAGGATCTCACAAAACACAATATCACATTATAATTATTACTTTAATGCAAATAATAAATTTAACGATGTAATTGAAAGAGCAAGGCTATCAAATAAAGATGACTATGGTAAACTGCTTGCTTTTTACAGCTACTCATTAAATGCAACGGCTGCTCAAAAAACGGAACTTGATTCAGTTATTTATAAAGCTACTGCAGGCATACTGTTGCATGATCTTAGAAGTGACTGGGTTGATAATTTATATCTTCTTATTGGTAAGTCTTATTTGTTTCAAAAAGAATTTGATTCAGCAGCTATGACTTTTCAGTTTATTAACTATACTCTTTTCCCAAGAAAAAGGAAAGATGATGATTTTGCAAAAACCGTTGGTACAAATGCAAATGCCAGCGGAAATACAATAAGCATTGCCAGCAAAGAAAATAACTCTCTTATTAATAAAGCTTTTAACCGCCCACCCAGCCGTAATGATGCACTGGTGTGGCAGATAAGAACATTTATAGAACAGCAGGAATATACTGATGCTGCAGGATTGATAAATACATTGCAGAATGATAAAAACTTTCCGGCAAGGTTAAAGGCTGATCTTGAAGAAGTAAATGCATATTGGTTTTACAAACAAAAAATGTATGACAGTGCAGCTGCTCACCTGGAAAAAGCATTATCCGCAGCAGAAGATAAACAGGACAAAGCCCGTTGGGAATATTTGCTTGCACAACTTTTTGAAATCACAAAACAGCCTCAAAAAGCTTCTCAATATTACACCAAAGTTATGCGGCATACTACTGATCCGTTGCTGGATATTTATGCCAACTTAGGCAATGCAAAAATATACAGAAGCAACGACCCCAAAGAATTTAATAACACCATTGACAATTTAGTAAGAATGGCCAAGAAAGATAAGTATGATTCTTATCGCGATATTATTTACTATTCTGCAGGCGAGCTTGCGCTTCAAAAACCTGACACTGTTGCAGCAGAATTTTTAATTAAGAAAAGCCTGAATTATAATGATATAAATATTCCTTATAAAAACAGGGCGTATCTGCAATTGGCAGATATAGCATTTAATAAAAAAGAATATAAAAAAGCATCTGCATATTATGATAGCCTGCAATTAAATGATGATGCATTAATTGACAGGGTTAAGGAAATAGAAAACAAAAAAAATGCATTATCAAAAATTGTAGAAAAAATAAATATCATTGAAAGGGAAGACAGTCTGCAACATATTGCAATGCTTTCTCCTGCTGAAAGAGAAACTTTCATCAATGCCCTTTTAAAAAAATTAAGAAAAGAAAAAGGGCTTAAAGAGGTAGATTATAATTCATCCAACGCTTCAACAGTTTTTGACAATAATCAAAATCAATCAATTGACCTGTTTGGACAAAACAATGCAAAAGGTGATTGGTATTTTTATAATGCTTCACTAAAATCGAAAGGATTTACAGATTTTAAAAGCAGATGGGGAAACAGGTTGAATGTGGATAACTGGCGTCGCAATGCAGCTGTAAACGCTGCTATAAGTAATATAACCCCTGTAAATAATAATGCAACAGTACAGGATACTAAAACACCAATCATAAATACCGATTTTAGCTATGATGGCTTGCTGAACAACCTGCCGCTTACTGCAGATAAATTAAATGCTTCAAACATTTTAGTTGCCGCATCATTATTTGAGTTGGGCAAATTGTATCAAAACAGCCTTGAAGATTATGGCATTGCTTCTCAAACTTATGAAACATCATTACAACGCTTTCCTGATAATCTGTATAATGGAGAGTTGTATTTGAATTTGATTTATTGCTACCGGAAATTAGGAAATCTTTCTAAAGCGGCTTATTATAAAAATTTATTGCTTACTAATTTTAAAGAGAGTAAATATGCACAGATTGTACTTAATCCGCAGGCAATAAAACAGGGAACAAAAGATCCGGCTGCAAACAAACGGTATGAAAATATTTATACTCTTTTTATTGAAGGACAATTTGAAAAAGCTGTGCAGGATAAAAAAATTGCAGATAGTTTATATGGAAATAATTACTGGAGTCCGCAACTGTTATATATCGAATCAGTATATTATATAAAACAAAAACAGGATAGCCAGGCCATAGGTACTTTAAATAATATCATCACGCAGTATCCAACATCTCCTTTAAAAGATAAGGCTGCAACAATGATTGATGTATTAAACAGAAGAAAACAAATTGAAGATTATTTAACCGGTTTAAATATTACAAGAGCCGATGGAGACAAGATGATAGTGATAAATGATGAACTAAATCAACAAAAAATTATTACTACTCCAAATAAAACTGAGCAGCCAAAAACTATAGTGCCCGACGGTAAAAAAGAAGTTGTTCAACCACAGATTGTAAAACCACAACCTGTTACCAATGGCACGTTCACTTTTATTGCTGAAGAATCACAAAATATTGTGATGATATTAGATAAAGTTGATCCCGTTTATATCACGGAAGCAAGAAACGCATTTAACAGGTATAACCGTGAGAAGTTTTCCGGAGAAGCAATTGAAATAACCAAAGATGCAATTGATAAGGATAGAAATATTTTGATATTCCGTAAATTTTCAGATGCCAATGCCGCTATCTTATATGCGGATAGATTAAAGAAAAATGCACCAACAGAAGTTTCCTGGTTGCCGGCAAATAAATATTCTTTTGTAATAATCTCCGATGCTAATTTACAGGTATTAAAAGCCAACAAAGATCTGGTGGGTTATATAAAACTGCTGAACAATAAATATCCCGGTAAGTTTTAATTTATTTCTTTTAAAGTTTAACTAAACAAATTTGCCAAAGAAGAATTGTCTTTTCTAACTTTGGTAATCTTATAACTTTTAATTTCATTTTGTGGCTGAAAAAAGAACTTCAACTTCCGGTAAACGCACTTCCAAAAACACAACAATAACAAGGCCCGTAAAAATTTTATGGTACACTGTTTTAGGGGGTACAGCTTTATTTCTTATTATGCTGCTGCTTGCTCAACTTGGTTTTTTGGGCAAGATACCTTCCATGCAGGAACTGGAAAATCCGCAGGCTAATCTTGCATCAGAAATTTTTGCTAATGATGGCACAACACTAATGGGTAAAATTTATGCAGAGAACAGGAGCGCTGTAGATTTTAAAGATATTTCTCCGCATGTAATTGATGCATTAATATCAACAGAAGACGTGCGCTTTTACAACCATTCCGGCATTGATGCAATTGCAATTGCCCGTGCAATAAAGGGCCTTGGCAGTGAAGGGGGAGCCAGTACGATTACGCAACAATTAGCAAAACAAATTCTTGGGCAGGGGCGTGGAAATATTTTTAAAAGAGGTACCGATAAATTAAAAGAATGGATAGTGGCACTTAAGCTGGAAAGAAATTTTACCAAGCAGGAAATTATCTCCTTATACCTTAACAGGGTTCCATGGGGTAATATTTTTGGTATCCGCAATGCCTCCCGTGTGTATTTTCAAAAAGAACCATCTAAATTATCAACTGATGAGGCAGCATTATTAGTTGGTATGTTAAGTGGCCCCGGTCAATATGATCCTGTCCGTCATCCGCAGGCTGCATTAAACAGAAGAAACCTTGTTATAGAACGCATGGTTACTAACGATGTAATTAAACAATCAGAGGCTGATGTATTAAAGAAAAAACCACTTGGTATAAAATTTAAAAAGCTGGATGAAAATTTGGGTATCGCTCCATACTTCCGTGCAGTATTAAGTAAAAAACTTGAGGAGTGGTGTAAAACGCATACCGATCCTAAAACAGAAAAAAATTATGACCTGTATAGAGATGGCTTAAAAATTTACACAACCATTGATCCTAAAATGCAATTGTATGCTGAAGAAGCAGTAGTGCTTCACATGAACGCAATGCAAAAAAAATTCAACAGCCAGTTGGGTAAAGATGTATGGAAAAATCATCAGGATATATTACTGAGAGCAATGAAAGAAAGTGACCGGTGGAAACAAATGAAAGAAGATGAAATTGGTGAAGCAGAAATAAAAAAATCTTTCTATGTGCCAGTGCATATGAAAGTATTTGCCTGGAATAAAGACCGCCAAAAAGATACGGTCATGACTCCCATTGATTCTATAAAATATTTAAAGCAGATGATGCAAACCTCATTTGCCGCAGTTGATCCTGTAACAGGCGAAGTAAAAGCATGGGTTGGCGGAATAGATTTTAAATGGTTCAAATTTGATCATGTTACAACTAACAGGCAGGTGGGTTCTACGTTCAAACCTCTATTATATACGCTCGCATTAATAGATGCAGGACTTACACCCGACAGTTATATTGGAGGCAGATCAATTACACTTGCTAATAAAACTATTTCTGGCGGGGGTGGAACCATGGCATATTGTTTAGCCAAATCATTAAACGCAGCCGCATATGATCTTATGAGCCGCATCGGCCCTAAAAAAACGGCCGAGTTCGCACACTTAGCCGGTATAAAAAGTAATATTCCTATAGTGCCTTCCATAGCGCTTGGCTCAGCCGATCTTACCCTGCTTGAAATGCTTCATGCCTATTCCATGTTTCCTAACCGTGGCTTTAGTACCGAGCCAATCTTCATTAGTCGCATAGAAGATAAGAATGGCAATGTGCTTGAAAGTTTTCAGCCGGAATCCAAACAGGTTATAAGTGAAGCGGATGCTTATACAATGTATAAAATGATGCAGGGAGTTGTTGATTTCGGAACAGGTCATTCAATGCGGGGAAGATTTGGAATTAACAGTGCCATGGGTGGAAAAACAGGTACCACTAATGATAATACCGATGGCTGGTTTATCGGTTACACTCCGCAATTATTGTCGGGGGCATGGGTTGGCTGTGATGATCCTTTCTTAAAAATAAGATGGACGTATGGGGGTAATGAAATGGCAATGCCGGAGTGGGCTTACTTTATGCAAAAAGTATATGCTGATAAAAGATTGGGAATTGACCCTAAAGCCATATTTCAAAAGCCTGCAGAATTGGATAATAATCCTATTTATGCGGATCAAAACTTTTCAGCACTTGTACAAAAAGGCGAAGGTTCAGATTTTTCTGAAGACCAGGGAAATGGCAAACAGGGTGATTATGAAGGGAGCGAATTAACAACTCCCGTTGAATCTGATTTTAGCAAAGATGCATTTAAAGATTTGAATCAGTTGCCTGCAAAAGATAAGGGTGGAAATGAAGAAGATAAAAAAGAAGTTATAAAAATAGATAAGGGTAAAACAGACAGCACAAAATCACCTGATAAAAAAGATACAAAAGTTATTCCCCCAGCAACAAAGAAACCTGATGATAAAAATAAAAAACAGGTTAAGCCTCCTGCAAAACCTGTAAATGATTATTAAAGAAATGGTTTACAATCTTAACTGCGGAGAACGGAGAAGCAGAGTTTACGCAAAGAAATCTCCTCTGCGTAAAACTCTGTTAACTCATGTTCTCCGCAGTAAAAAATAAATTTTTTACAATCCCGCACTTGCGGGATTTTTCTTTGCAACAACTTATCTTTAAACAAAAAAAGAAAATAATCAAAAAAAGAACAGGAATAATTTTTAAGTAATGAGCCTAAATATAAATTTTAATAAGAATGAAGATGCAATGAAGATGTCTTTAAGCAGGATAAAACAATTGAAGACAAAGATTGAGGAAGGCGGAGGAAAAAAGGCTATAGAAAAACAAAGAGACAAAAATAAATTAACCCCAAGGGAAAGAATAGAATATTTAAAAGACAGGGATAAATCTTTTATTGAAATAGGTGCATTTGCAGGGTATGATATGTATGAAGAGTATGGCGGATGCCCTGCCGGTGGCACTGTTGCAGGCATTGGCTATGTAAGCGGCAGGCAATGTGTTATAGTTGCCAATGACCAGACAGTAAAAGCAGGTGCATGGTTTCCAATCACAGGTAAAAAGAATTTGCGGATGCAGGAAATTTCAATGGAAAATAAATTACCAATAATTTATTTGGTAGATAGCGCTGGTGTTTTTCTTCCTATGCAGGATGAAATTTTTCCCGACAAAGAACATTTCGGACGCATATTCAGGAACAATGCAAAGATGAGTGCAATGGGAATCTCACAAATTGCAGCAGTGATGGGGCCATGTGTTGCAGGCGGCGCATACCTTCCTATCATGAGTGATGAAACATTAATGGTAACAGGCAATGGTTCCATTTATTTAGCAGGCCCGTATTTGGTAAAAGCAGCTATTGGTGAAAATATTGACAGTGAAACTTTAGGCGGGGCCGCAACACATACAGAGATCAGCGGTATTGCTGATTATAAATTTGATAACGAACATGAATGTTTGGATCAGATAAAAAAAATAATGAGTAAGCTGGGAAAAAACCCTTCAGCAGGTTTTAACAGGGCCACATCCATTGCTCCCAAAACAGATGCAACTCATTTGTATGGCATTTTTCCTGAAGGAAATAATTCACCATACGATATGCTTGAAGTAATTAAATGTATTGTAGATGATTCAGAATTTGATGAATTTAAAATGGATTATGGTAAATCAATTTTATGCGGATATGCCCGTATAGATGGATGGGCAGTGGGTATTGTTGCCAATCAGCGGCTCAACATAAAAAATAAAAAAGGAGAATTACAGATCGGTGGTGTTATTTATAATGACAGTGCCGATAAAGCCGCACGCTTTATAATGAATTGTAATCAAAAGAAAATTCCACTGATATTTTTGCAGGATGTAACAGGATTTATGGTAGGCAGCCGCAGTGAACATAGCGGCATAATTAAAGATGGTGCAAAAATGGTAAATGCTGTAGCCAATTCTGTAGTTCCAAAAATTACGATCATTGTCGGCAATTCTTATGGAGCAGGCAACTATGCCATGTGCGGCAAAGCTTATGATCCCCGTTTTATTTTTGCATGGCCATCAGCAAAGATTGCGGTTATGGGTGGCGAGCAGGCAGCCAAAACATTATTGCAAATACAGGTTGCCTCTTTAAAAACAAAAGGAAAAGAAATTACTCCTGAAGATGAACAAAAATTATTATCAGAGATAATGGAGCGATATGAGAAGCAAACATCTCCTTATTATGCAGCCGCAAGATTATGGGTAGATGATATAATAGATCCGGCAGATACAAGAAAAATAATTTCTGAAAGTTTAGCAGCTGCAAATAATAATAATGAGATCGCAGATTTTAAAACAGGCGTTTTTCAAGTTTAGAGTTTAGAAGTTTAGCAAAGCCTAAATCCTAAACTTAAACTTCTAAACCTTAAACTCTAAACCTCTAAATGCAAATAACAATATATACAGATGGCGCATCCCGTGGAAACCCAGGCCCCGGCGGTTATGGTGCAGTTTTAATCTGGGGAGAAGTAGAAAAAGAATTATCAAAAGGTTACAGGCTTACAACAAATAACCGGATGGAATTAATGGCTGTAATTGCAGCGCTGGAAGCCATGAAAAAAAATAATCTTGATCTGTTAATTTACTCTGACAGCAATTATGTCGTTAAAGCTATTGAAGAAGGTTGGCTGAAAAATTGGATAAGAACAGGTTTTAAAGGAGGCAAAAAAAATAAAGATCTGTGGTTGCGTTTTTATAAACTTTCTCAAAATCACAAACTAAAATTTAAATGGGTAAAAGGCCACACTGATAATTTTTACAATACCCGCTGTGATGAATTAGCAACAGAAGCCGCAGATGGAAAACATCTTTTAATAGATGAAGGATACGAAAAATCTTAAGCAATACTTTTTACTGTTGTAAGAGAATTTCGTGTGACCAAAAAATAGCTTCCAAATAATATAGAAGAGAAAATTAATGTTGATGCAAGGCTCCATGGATAAAAAGGTAATCCATCATTATAACACATTAATAAACCGTTGAAAGTTTTTGGTCTTGCAAAACCTGCATCAGGAGAACTGCTAAGCCATACAAAAAAGTTCGATAGAAGAAAAAATACTGTAGGTGCAGCAATAGAGGCCAAAATTATTTTTGCAACATTTATTTTCTTTATAAAAAATCCAAAAATTGTCATCGAACCAAAAAGAATGTAGTTTGTAATTTGCCCTTCATAAAAACCCGGCATATTCCCTACCCCGTTTCTAAATAAAACTTCGTACAAAGCATCAGAAATAAACATAGAAAGCAAAGGCAGTAAAAAGGCAAGCTTCTTATCTTTTATTATCGCTCCGCCAAAAATTGCCATTGCAATCTGCGGTGCAAAACCATAGGGCCTTCCTGGCATAATACGGTATAGTGCTGCAATTATTACCAACAAAATAAAACTTACTACTACCTGCTTTGTTATTTTCATACTGAATTATTTACGGCAAAAATAAGTAATAAAATTTCGTCATTCAATACATTTTTGCACATTGCCAATTGTAAATTGCTAATTTGCATTTCATGGCACATCACAATTTAACCGGTAATTTAGGAGAAGAAATGGCAGTAAAATACTTACTGGATAAAGGTTATACGATCCTTCACCGTAACTGGCGTCACCTGCATTGGGAAACCGATATCATCGCTACAAAAAATTCCACGCTACATTTTATTGAAGTTAAAACACGGCGAACAACAACCTTTGGTCATCCCGAAAATGATGTAAGTAAAAAGAAAATAAAAAATTTAATGGGAGCTGCCGAAGAATTTTTGTTACTCTATCCTGATTGGAAATTAATTCAGTTTGATATCCTTTCTATTACAATAGAAAAAAATAAACAGCCGGAGTTTTTTTTAATTGAAGATGTATCTCTTTAACTAAGACCTTGAAGGTTTTTAAAACCTTCAAGGTCTTTACGAGGTGCCGTGGCCGGCGGATGAGCGACCACAATATTACTCTCCAACTTTTACTTCGCTCTTATTTACATTAACCTTTGAGAACAACATTCTCTCTTTTAATTTTTCTACAAACTTATAAGTGGCAGGACAGTATTCAATATTCTGATGATGGATATACATATAATCAGTAACCGGTAATTTATTAAGATGAGGAAAGCCTGCACAATCGGCCGGCCGCACTTCATATATCGAACACATATTTGTTTTCTTATCAAGAAACTGGCAGGGGAGGGAAATATTCATCCAGTCATTTTCTTTTTTATCAAGATAAAGCCACTTGGCTTTAAAATCTTTAATTCTCATATTTAAATGAGCCGCTATTCTTTTCATATCCTGGAAAGTATAAGTAGGACTCATCGTTTTACAACAATTTGCGCAACTAAGGCAATCCGTTTCTTTCCAAACTTCTTTATCAATCTTCACCGCCATCTCATCAAGATTCTTTGGAGGATTATTTTCAGTTTTGGTTAAAAAATACCTGAGCGTTCTTTTATTCTGTAAATATTTTTTTTTGTGAAGCCGAAGATTAATAACCTGCATTATAATAATTAGATTAGCCAATATTGAATATCATTACCGAAATTAGCAGGCGCTAAATTAGAACATAAATTGAGATGAATACCGATAATTTAAAAGCAATATTTAAATATGTGGGAAGGATATAAAAAAGGATTCAAGGCTTACCTTCAACTGGAGAAATCTTTATCTGATAATACAGTTCAGGCTTATTTGCAGGATTTAGAAAAGTTGACTCAATATCTCTTATTGATGAATGCAAAAATATCTCCCCAACAAATTGTATTAAACGATCTTGAACAATTTGTAAAGTGGATAAGCGAATTAGGGATGACAGCTTCCAGCCAATCAAGAATTATTTCAGGTATAAAAAATTTTTATAAATATTGTTTGCAGGAAAAAATTGCAAACAAAGACCCAACGGCTTTATTAGAAGCGCCTAAATTAAAAAGAAGTTTACCTGATGTATTGAGCTTTGATGAAATTGAAAGCATTATTGCTGCGATAGATGTAAGCACACCAAATGGTGTAAGAAATAAGGCTGTTATTGAAACGCTGTACAGTTGTGGATTACGGGTTACAGAGCTGGTGAATTTAAAAATATCATGTTTATACTTTGATGTTGGTTTTATAAGAGTAATTGGGAAAGGCGATAAGGAAAGATTAGTGCCGATTGGCAGCAGTGCTGTAAAGTATATCAATCTTTATATAAATAATACACGTGTTCACACACCTGTAAAACCAGGCAATGAAGACATATTATTTTTAAACCGGAGAGGAAGAAAATTATCGAGGGTTATGATATTTATGATTATTAAAGATTTGGCAAAACAAGCTCGTATAACTAAAAATATTTCACCACATACATTCCGTCATTCTTTTGCCACACATTTGGTTGAAGGGGGTGCAGACCTTCGTGCTGTTCAGGAAATGCTGGGGCATGAAAGCATTACCACCACAGAAATATACACACATCTTGACAGAGAATATTTAAGGGATACTTTGCAAAGGTTTCATCCGGGGTTTAAAGTTTGAACCGAAATTTTTGGGATTAAAAGATTAATGGGATCATCAACTGGTAAAAAAGAAAAAATCATTTTAGAAAAATAATCTGTGTCCCACAATTCCATCTCATTAATGCCAGTTCAGACAATTATTTCGTTTTGAAATGAAGGAGATGTTTCAGAAATATTTTTTACACGGTTGCTATAATTTTTAAACATGCTCATCCACTTTAATTTAAGAACACCAAGAATACCTTCTTTCACAATTCCCTTATTCATTTTTGAAGTACCAAATTGCCTGTCTACAAAAGTAATGGGTACTTCTTTTATTGTAAAGCCAAGCTTCCAGGCAGCAAATTTCATTTCTATCTGGAAGGCATAGCCAACAAAGGTTATTTCATCAAGGTTAATTGCCTCGAGCACTTCTCTTTTATAACAAACAAACCCTGCTGTAGGGTCTTTAACCGGTATCCACGTTATCATTCTTGTATAGAGCGCACCACCTTTTGACAAACTAACTCTTGACCATGGCCAGTTTTCTATTCGTCCGTTTTTTACATACCTTGATCCTATGGATAGATCTGCATTATCTGTTTTACACGCCTTGTAAAGTTTATCAAGATCATGAGGGTTATGGGAAAAATCTGCATCCATTTCAAAAATAAAACGATACCCTTTATTTAAAGCCCAATTAAATCCATGAATGTATGCTGTACCCAAACCAAGCTTTCCTATTCTTTCTTCTAAAAATAACTGTCCCGGATAATTTGCGAATAAAGATTTTACAATGTTGGCAGTTCCGTCCGGTGATCCATCATCAATAATAAGCACATGAAAATTTTGGTTCAAAACAAAAACTGCCTTTAAAATATTGGCAATATTTTCTTTTTCATTATAGGTTGGTATGATGAGAAGTTTTTCCAACTTGCGAATTAATAATATATAAATTTACGAAACTATTATTAGATCAGATTAACAAAAAGCCAACATCAAATAAATTATTTTTTTAACAAGGTGCGGTTAAGTATTTCGGTTAGTTTTTGTTTGGTATGCAATGGAAAATCTCCTTTCATCATCCAGTCGTAATATTGAGGTTCGGCTTTTAAAACTTCAACCACAGGCCGCCCTTTATGTTTCCCAAAATTAAATACTTCTATGTCATTTTCCATTATCATTCTGCGGGCAAAATCTACAATTTTTTCTTCTCCGGTAAATTCCAGAATAGAATCTAATGTATTTCCAAGATTCTGATACCTTAGTGTTTGTGCTTCTAATATTTCCCAGGTTGCGGTAGCATCTGCCTCGGCGCTGTGGGCGTCACTTAATTCTTTATTACAGTAAAATTGATACGCCGCAGCCAATGTCCTCTTTTCCATCATGTGAAAAACATGTTGTACATCCACCATTCTGCGGCTCCTCATATCAATCTCAATTCCGGCTCTAAGAAATTCTTCCATTAAAAGAGGTATATCAAAACGGTTTGAATTATATCCTGAAAGATCAGCAATGTCAATAAATTGTTTTATCTCATTGGCCACATCCTTAAATGGGGGAGCACCTTTCACCATTTCATCCGTAAAACCATGCACATCAGTAGCGCCTTGTGGAATAGGTATTTGCGGATTTACAATTTTACGTTTTATCTGTTTTGAACCATCAGGATAAATTTTTACTATGGCGATCTCAATGATCCTGTCAATGGAAAGATTAATACCTGTTGTTTCAAGATCAATAAAGGCTAAAGGGCGGGTTAATTGTAAGGGCATATTTTAGTTATGAGTTATAATTTACGGGTTATGAATTTTTAATTTTAAGAATTGGTTTTTGTTTTAAGTATAGTCAAAATAGGCAACCCGTCATAATTTCCACTACTCATTAGAAGTAAATTAGAATTAGAATAATTTTGATTTTGGAGAAATTGCTCAAGCTCTTCTTTTTTATTTATTACAAGTAAATTTTCTTTTCCAAAACCTTCTGTTACTTTTTCTTTTGGCAGCCCGGGCATTCTTTTTAATTCCAATGCATGACTACTATAAAAAACTACTGCTTCATCAGCATTATTCATAGCTCCTTTATATTCTTTCATAAAATTCTCATTCAGGCTGCTGTAGGTATGTAACTCTAAAACTGCAATTAATTTTCTATTCGGAAATTGTTGTTTAACGGCATCAATAGTGGCTTTAACCTTACTGGGTGCATGAGCAAAATCACGATAAATATTATGATCATCATTTTCTGATAACAACTCTAATCTCTTTGAAGCGCCGGCAAAATCTGCAATAGTCTTTATAAAAATATCTGTCTCCACTCCTAACTCTTTACATACTAAATAAGCGGCATGTAAATTCAACAGATTGTGATTGCCAAATACTTTTAATGGCTCAGACTTTTCGCCTTCAATTATTACTTCTGTTTTTCCATCTTCAATAAAAAAAGTTGGTAAACGGTAAGGCTCATACCTGATATCATATCTTTTATTTTCATTAACCAGTTTTTTTACTATTTCATCTGATTCATTATATATCAAAACTCCATTTGCTTCTATCTTATCAATAAATATTTTGAATTGCTCTAAATAAAAGTCAAACGTAGGAAATACATTAATATGATCCCATGCAATGCCGGTAATAACTGCAACATGAGGAAAAAGGAAATGAAACTTAGGGCGCTTTTCTATTGTACTTGCCGGATATTCATCTGCCTCGCAAATAATAATTGGCGCATTTGTAATATTTACACTTTGATGAAACCCCTGCAACCTTGCACCTACGAGGTAATCAAAATCTTTACCTGCATTTTTAAGCACATGCATTATCATGGCTGTAGTGCTGGTTTTACCATGACTGCCCCCAACAGCCACCCTGATCTTATCTTTACTTTCCTGAAAAATGTATTCAGGGAAAGAATATATTTTTAAACCCAACACTTTTGCTTTTTGCAATTCAGGATTATCCTCTTTAGCATGCATCCCAAGAATGACAGCATCAAGATTTTTAGTAATTTTTTCACTATACCAGCCAATCGTTTCAGGTAAAATATTTTCGTTATTTAAATTAGATTTTGCAGGCTCAAATATTTCATCATCGCTTCCGGTAACTGAATACCCTTTATGCTTAAGCGCAATTGCCAATTGGTGCATTACACTTCCGCCGATAGCAATAAAATGAATAAACATCGGGTGGAGAATTTAAAGGATTTTAAAGTTTCTTATGAGTTTTAACAATAGATTTATGTAATTATACGTTTTAAAATTTATTCTCATGAATGAGATATCATAACTTTGTATCAACAAGATGCAAAATAGTTCAACTAAATAAAAAACTATGAAAAAATTAATCTTTACTGTGCTAATTGTATCTTTTGTTATCGCAACTTTATCATCGTGCACCAGCAGCAGAAGAGGCCGTACAGGATGCCCGATGACAGAAGGCATAATTCACTAAATTCTTCTTACACATATGGAATGGATTAACTTAACGAGTGAGGAACAGCTTAATCAAATAAAAGTAAAGTCAAATACAAAGCCGCAGGTTATTTTTAAACACAGCACACGTTGTTCCATAAGCAGCGTAGCAAAGAACAGGCTTGAAAGAAGTACACAATATGATGAAATTGATTTCCATTATCTTGACCTGATAAAATACAGACCTGTCTCCAATAAAATTGCCCGGGATTATAATGTTTACCATCAGTCGCCTCAAATACTGGTGATTAGGAATGGTGAATGTATTTATGACGAAAGCCATTCTGCTATTGTTATGGAAGATATAATTGAGCAGGCTTTGCCAGCATGATCTATAATTAGTCTTTATTAAATTTTATTTCCTCCTTTACAAATTTCAAGGCATCTTTATTGAGTTACGCAGAGCAGATAAAATTTTTTATTGCTTATAATCTATTGCAATAAAAAATATTTTTTTCTTTTCGAAGCGCTGCATCTCCTCCACGCTGCGGTTAGCTTTAAATATCTATTTTGGTTTAGGTAACGAAGGAATTACTTTCATCTTTTGCGACCCCATACAAATTTATTTAACTAAGTTTGATTGTATGTTTTATACCAGAGTTACATTTCTTTTTCTATTGTTAATCTCTCAGTTATCATTTTCGCAAACTAATGACAGCAGCATACTTTTGAAACCTGACCGTGTTTTTGACGGAGAAAAAATGCATGAAGGATGGCAGGTGTTAATTAAAAATAATTTAATAAGCAAGGTTGGCATCATAAATAATGCTGATGCCAAAACCAGGATAATTGTAATGAAGGGCTGTACATTATTACCCGGATTGATTGAAGGACACAGTCACTTATTTTTACACCCCTATAATGAAACACCATGGAACGACCAGGTGCTGAAAGAATCAAGAGCAGAGAGAATTGCAAGAGCTACTATCCATGCAAAGAATACTTTATTGGCCGGCTTTACAACCGTAAGAGATTTGGGTACAGAAGGTGCAGGATATGATGATGTAGGATTAAAACAGGCAATTGAAAAAGGAATTATTCCCGGACCGAGAATGCTGGTTGCAACAAGAGCTATTGTTGCCACAGGCAGTTATGGCCCTAAAGAATTAAGTTATGATATTGATGCACCAAAAGGCGCTGCAGAGGCCGATGGTATAGATGCATTAATAAAAGAAGTGCGTACGCAAATAGGGAAAGGCGCTGATGTGATAAAAGTGTATGCTGATTACAGGTGGGGATTAAATCGTGAGGCTGCTCCTACTTTTACTATTGATGAATTAAAAAAAGTAATAGAGGTTGCTTCATCATCAGGAAGAATAGTGGTAGCCCATGCAACTACTGTTGAGGGAATGAGAAGGTCAATAATTGCAGGCATTACTACCATTGAACATGGTGACGACGGCACGCCAGAAATTTTTAAATTAATGAAAGAAAAAAATATTGCTTTATGCCCTACTCTATCTGCGGGAGATGCCATTGCACAATACCGGGGCTGGAAAAAAGGTACGCCTGAACCTGCAACAATAAAAGCTAAAAGAAAAAGTTTTTCCGATGCTTTGCAATCAGGTGTAACTATTTGTATGGGTGGTGATGTTGGTGTTTTTGCTCATGGTGATAATGCACGTGAAATGGAAATGATGGCTGAGTATGGAATGCAGCCTGTTGATGTACTTCGTTCTGCCACCTCTGTAAATGCTGATGTATTTAAAATCAATAAAACAGCGGGCAGAATAAGCCCGGGTTTATTTGCGGATATTTTAGTTGTACAGGGAGATCCATCTAAAAATATTCACGATATTAGAAATGTAAAACTGGTAATGAAAGATGGAATAATTTATACCAATAATTTTTAGTATTTTATTCTCTTAACAAAACATATATTTTTATCGCCTTAAATTATTTTATGAAAAAAACATTCTTAATTGTTGTTGCATTTATTTGTTTTATCACCCTGTCAGTAGCATTTACCCATGAGCCTCCGGAATATAAAAATTTAAAAATTTTACCAAAAGATATTTCCAAAGAAGCGCTGGATAGTATTATGCATCACTATTCCAGATCACTGGGAGTAAAATGTGGCTTCTGTCATGTACATAACGAGGAACTGAAAACATGGGATATGGCAAATGATGCAAAACCTGAAAAGCAAATTGCCCGTAAAATGATGCTGATGGAAAAAGGAATTAATACAACATATTTTCCTGCGGAAGAGGGCGATAAAAATGTACACGTAATACAAGCCGTTACATGTTACACCTGTCACAAGGGAGAGGCCATGCCTGTTTCTTTCCCTGAAATGAAAACAGATTCTTTAAGTAAGAAATAAAAGTTACAATGATAAAAAATCAAATTATTATTGTGCGAAAACTAATAGTCTATAAATTCATAGACTCATCATATTAACTGGAAGTAAAATAGAAAATCCTACGTTTCTGAAGCTCTTGTTTTTTTATTCCTTAGAAATATAATATACTCAATAATGCTTAATGAAATACTTGATAAAAAATAATTTATTAATGCAACTGAATTTAAGAGAAGAATGAACTAAAATAAATTTACCAAACATTAGGTACTTTTAAATAGGATTATTTTAAAAATAATTTTCGTGAAAACCAACTCAACACTCTTCAGAAATATTTTAATTTTTATCAATTTTGGGATTATATTATGCTACCTGATTACGTGTTTGTTACCATTTATCAATACAGGTGAAAATTGGATTTTAGCATTGCCTGGGCTGATTTTTCCTCTTATTTTTTTTTTACTTATTTTCTTTATTATTTTATTGATTTTTTTAAAATCGAAATGGTATTGGGTATCAATAATTGTTTTGCTTTTAGGTTTCCAACAAATCGTTTCCGTTTTTGGTTTTAATTTCCCCCAAAAATTTTCTTATACTAAAAAACCGAACACTTTAAGAGTCTTGCAATGGAACGTTACAAGTTGGGATGAGGCTAACAAATATATAGAAAGCAGTTTTCGGTTGCCCATGTTGGCGCTGGTAAATGAACAGAATGCTGATGTACTTTGCTTTGAAGAATTTTTTGAATCAAAAGATACGGGATATTATAAATCCAATATTTCATCCATTGTAAAAATGGGGTTTCCTTATTATTATTTCGTACCTACAAAAAATAACGAGAATGATTGGCAATCCGGGATCGCTATATTTTCAAAATACTCCATTATTGATTCTGCAAAATTCATTTTTAAAGGAAATTACACAGGTGATCATTTACTTTTTACAGATATAAAAGTGAATAATGATACTTTTAGAATATTTGCAACTCATTTACAACCTTTATATTTTGATGAGCCAGAATATCTAATTTCAAATTGGTTTAAAACACAACAGCCCACTAACGTTTTTTCAAAGTTAAAAATGGGATACGAATTTCGTTATATACAGGCTGGCTTTGTTAGGGAGAAACTAAATAATAGTCCCTACCCTGTAGTAATCTGCGGTGATTTTAATGACTTACCAAATTCCAGCGTGTATTTTAAAATAAAAGGAAATATGCAGGATGCTTTTTTAAAGAAAGGTTCAGGATTCGGCCGAACTACTCCTTTTATCTCCCCCACATTGCGTATTGACTATATTTTTGCTGATAAATATTTTAAGGTTAGTCAGTTCCAGGTTCTTGAGGTGCCTTATTCTGATAATCATTATCCAATTGAAACTGATTTGCAATTTTTAGGACATTAACTGATAGTATCGTTTTTGTTTCGAAAATATAATTGCTGTATTAAACAATTTTGGTGATGATATAATAACTTATACAAGAAGCGTTCAAAATGAAACAGATTTTTAGTTTATCATTAATATTTACAAGCTATTAATATCAATTTACTTTTAATTATCTAACAAGTTTGATAATTACTTATTTACTAATTGTTTTCATACTTTGTAAATATTCGGAAAGCTCCTCGCCAATTTTTACAAAATCATATTTAGTTTCAAACATTACATTTTCTCCATTTCTTAAAGCGGTAGTTGTAATTCTTAGCCTCAAATGGTTAATTTGTTCAATCATAATAATTCGATTTTTATGTACAATATGTTTTTCAAATTGAATGAACTTTGAATTTATCATAACTTTTGATTTTAATTAAGAATTTTATCGAAGGTATAGGATATGCTTCGGATTTTTCGTGATCAGAAAATTCCAAATAAGTTAGATAATAAATTTAAAGAGAAAAATATTCTTGGTTTTTCTCTTGACATCTATAGTTTACCTATCAACATAAACCTGTTTAATAATATTACGCCAGATCGCTAAAACTGTTACGTAAAGAAAAAGAAACATTCTGTAAATTGAAAAAAATAAATGGGAGAAATTTTACTTTTAAATTCAAATTGATCCTACACTATACAAGGTTAAATGATATAAATATTATTATTGTTTAAATCATTTTCTGATTTATTTTAATTATGCAAATAGAACACCAGCTTACATTACACTGCCTTCTAAACAGCATTTTTATCCCATAGGATAATTTTAAAACAAGTAAATAGAATAATTCTCAAATCAAGCCACATACTCCAGTTTTCCATATACCAAATATCATATTCAAGTCTTTTTAGTAATAAATCTTTGTTTTTAATTTCTCCCCGGTACCCGTTTATTTGCGCCCACCCTGTAATACCAGGCTTTAAATAATGGCGTGCCATATAATATTGAGACATCTCGCCAAAATCTTTTGTATGTTGTAACATATGCGGCCTGGGACCAACAACGGACATAGTGTTTTGCAAAACGTTTAAAAATTGCGGAAGTTCATCAATATTGGTTTTCCTTAAAATTTTTCCAATCCAGGTAAAGCGGTTATCATTTTTGGTTACTTGTTTTTTATCTGAGTCAGCATTTATTTTTAATGTTCTGAATTTGTAGCAAATAAATGATTTATTATTTTTGCCTGACCGCAATTGTTT
>JANXQO010000118.1 GCA_025353485.1 Chitinophagales bacterium | reverse complement strand
GTATTTTTTTTTCAGTATATACATTCGCACAAAAGGTTCCATCACATCAGCAATGGGATAAGTTGCTTAAAAAGAATGTGAATGAATCCGGTATGGTAAATTACAAAGGTTTTCAAAAAGATAAAGCCGAATTTGATGCTTATTTAAAAACCTTAAGTGATAATGCACCACAAAAAAACTGGAGTGAAAACGACCAAAAGACTTACTGGATCAATGCTTACAATGCATTTACTATTTCTTTGATCCTTCAACACTATCCCGTAAAAAGTATTAAAAATATTGGCGCTGCAATTCAAATTCCTTTTGTAAATACACCATGGGATATTAAATTCATAAACATAGGCGGGAAGAAATATCATCTGAATAATATTGAACATGGTATTCTAAGAAAAAAATACAATGACCCCCGCATTCATTTTGCAATCGTATGTGCTTCCATGTCTTGTGCAAAATTGAGGAGAGAAGCCTACACAGTAGATAAACTTGAAGCACAGCTGGAAGCTGCAGCTAAAGATTTTTTAAATGACAAATCGAAAAACAGCATTAGTGCAGATAAGGCACAACTTTCTAAATATTTTACCTGGTACCAGGGAGACTTTACAAAAAGCGGTAATCTTACAGATTTTATTAATAAATATTCTCAAACAAAAATAAATGTCAATACGAAGATTAATTATCTTGATTATAATTGGAGTTTGAATGAACAGAAATAAATAATCATGCCTCAACATATTGTCATTATTGGTAACGGAATTGCAGGTATCACTTGTGCAAGAAACGTTCGCAAAAACAGCAATGATAACATCACAGTAATCTCTTCAGAAACAGAACATTTTTATAGCCGCACGGCGCTCATGTACATCTTTATGGGGCACATGAAATATGAGCATACAAAGCCTTACGAAGATTGGTTTTGGCATAAGAACAAGATTAAACTTGTAAAGAATCATGTTGCATCAATTGATAAAAAAGGCAAAAAGATTTCTTTGCAAACAGGCGATTTTATTAATTATGATAAGCTTGTAATTGCAACTGGTTCTGTTTCAAACAAACCCAATTTTCCGGGTATTGAAATAAAAGGTGTACAAAGTTTATACGGTATCCCTGATGTAGAGTTGATGAATGAAAATTCGAAAGGAATTAAAAGAGCGGTAATTATTGGTGGAGGATTGATCGGTATTGAAATGGCAGAAATGTTATTGTCAAGAAATATTCATATTACTTTTTTGGTAAGAGAAAATTTGTATTGGGACAATGTATTGCCCAAAGAAGAAGCAAGCCTTATATCAAATCACATAAGAGAACATCATGTTGATTTAAGAAATGCTACAGAAGTTAAAGAGATAAGAGGTGCTGATAATGGGAAAGTAAGTTCCCTTATTACCACGAAAGGAGAAGAAATTATTTGTGAATTTGTTGGTGTAACGGTTGGCGTTAGTCCGAATATTTCTTTGTTGAAAAACACAGATATAGAAACCGACAGAGGAGTATTGGTTAACGAATATTTTGAAACCAATATCCCCGATGTGTATGCCATTGGAGATTGTGTGCAGCATAGAAATCCTCCTGCCGGAAGAAAAGCTATTGAGCAGGTTTGGTACACCGGTCGCATTCATGGAGAAACAGTAGCCCCAACACTTTGCGGTAAAAGAACAGCCTACAATCCTGCACCCTGGTTTAACTCAGCCAAATTTTTTGATATAGAATACCAGACTTATGGAACAATAAATCCGCAATCACAAGAGCATGAAACTTCCTTTTATTGGGCACATAATAAAGGGCGAATTTGTTTTCGTGCTGTTTATAATAAAGAGAATGAAACCATTATTGGCTTTAATGTGTTAGGCATGCGGCTGCGGCATGAAGTCTGCGATAAATGGCTCCAGGAAAAAAGAAAGATAGATGATGTAATGACAAACCTTAAACAACTAAATTTTGACCCCGAGTTTTTTGATAAACATGAAGAGGATATTATTTCATTATACAATCAACAAACAGGGAAAAATATAAACCGAAAAAAGAAAAAGATACTTTCGTTTTTTACCTGGTAACAACTTTATTTTTTAAAAAATAATTATGGTCCCATCCGCTATACACAATCTCTCCCTTTCAATCACGGAAGAAAGTGTTGAACAATCCCTCTATCAAAAAGTTGGCGGTGTTTGTATGGCTATTGCCATACTTGCTTTGATGGCTGCTTTGGCAGGTGCTGGCAAGCCTTATCCGGCGCTTTTTCTTTCTATAATCATAGGCATGTTTGCACTTGGAGCAATCTCTTATGCAATACCGTATTACCAGGGGCATGCAGGCATTCGCAACAATGGCATTATGTTTAAAAACATGACCAACAGAGGGACCATTGCATGGATTCTTGGAATAGCACTTACCGGTTTTTACATTATCATTTATTGGTTCCCGTGGATGTTTGAAGGGTTGATACGCATCTTTGATCCGCTTAGTAAACTGTTAACTAACCAACCCGCCAATCAGTGGTTTATGTATGGAGCGTTTTATACATTGGCGGTGTTAACAATGGGCATTCGTTTTATCGGAAGACACCGCCACAACCGCTATCATGTTATCCGCACTTGCTCTGTGATGTTTTTTCAATTGGGTTTTAGTTTTCTAATCCCCATGTTTCTGAAAAAATTAAATGAGCCTGAATTTTATTTCTCTTATTTCTGGCCACTCAAATACAGCTATCTTTTTCCTTCGGATGTTTCTTCGTTAATGAGTTCAGGACATCTTGGTGTATTCATGGTTTTTTGGGGAGCGATGATGACATTTATTGCCACGCCTATACTTACTTATAAATACGGAAAACGCTGGTATTGCAGTTGGGTATGTGGTTGTGGTGGATTAGCTGAAACCGCAGGTGACCCTTACCGTCATCTTTCCGATAAAAGTTTAAAAGCATGGAAGATAGAACGATGGATGGTGCATAGTGTACTTGTATTTATTACAATTACTACAATTTTACTTTGGTTAAATTCTTATTATAAAGGTGGAATACTTGGATCAGTTTCCGGCTCGTTTGCACAATGGTATGGCTTCTTTATCGGGGCTTTATTTTCAGGAGTAATCGGTGTGGGCTTTTATCCCATCATGGGTTCAAGGGTTTGGTGCAGGTTTGGTTGCCCAATGGCAGCAGTTTTAGGTTTGTGCCAACGGTTTAAATCAAAGTTTAGAATAACTACAAACGGCGGTCAATGCATATCGTGCGGCAACTGTTCTACTTTTTGTGAGATGGGAATTGATGTTCGTTCGTATGCGCAAAAAGGACAGAATATTGTACGGGCTTCGTGTGTGGGTTGCGGCATTTGTGCATCAGTTTGTCCACGTGGCGTGTTGAAATTAGAGAACGGAAAAGAAGAGGGGCGAATTAACAACAACCCCATCATTATTGGCAATAACAACATAAGTGTTCAATTATAAATATCTTTACTTAAAAAAAATTGAATGCTTGATGTGTTTGTAAATATCATTGTTGTATTGTATGCACTTGCTATATTATTTGTGTTGTTTCATTCTCTCTTTGATGCTCATTTGATATTTCATTATCTGCGTTCTCAGGGAAGAAAAAAAGATAATGTTTACCATGAAAATTTTACACCTTTTGTAACTATCCAACTTCCGGTTTATAACGAATTGCATGTGGTTGAAAGATTGATAGATGCTGTTGCTGCAATAGATTATCCGGCTGATAAAATTGAAATACAGGTGCTTGATGACAGCACCGATAAAACATCCGAAATCATTGCGAATAAAATTGCTTTATTACACCAACAAAATATTTCTATTCAACATATAAAACGGGGGAATAGAGAAGGTTTTAAAGCCGGTGCCCTAAAGAGCGCATTGAGTTTGGCTAAGGGGAATTTTCTGGCTGTTTTTGATGCTGATTTCCTTCCCTCAAAAGATTTTTTAAAAAAAACAATTTCATTTTTTACTGATCCTTGCATTGGTATGGTACAAACAAAATGGGGGCACATTAATAAAGAAGTTTCATTATTGGCAAAACTACAGGCAATAGCGCTGGATGGGCATTTCAGCATAGAACAGCAGGGAAGAAATGCCGCAGGTTATTTCATCAACTTCAATGGAACAGCCGGTGTGTGGCGCAAGCAAACCATACTGGATGCAGGTAACTGGCAGGCTGATACGCTGACAGAAGATTTTGATTTGAGTTACCGTGCCCAAATGAAAGGCTGGCAATTTAAATACCTCGAAGATTTTTCAACCCCTGCAGAATTGCCACCGCTTGTAAGCGCTTTAAAATCGCAGCAATTCCGCTGGACAAAAGGCGGCGCTGAGACAGCACGTAAAAATTTAAAAACTTTATTTTTTTTACCACTTCCTTTATCGGTAAAGTTGCATGGTATATTCCATCTTATTTATAGCTTTGGCTTTGTTAGTATAATCATGTATGCCCTGCTGGCTGTACCCTTATTATTTGTGAAAGAATATTATTCCCAATACAATTTCGTATTTACAATTACCCGTTTTATTGGCATTAGTTTATGTATCTACATTCTTCATTATTTTATTTCTTATTTCAATAATACTAAAGGCAGTGTTGGTAAAAGAATTTCCGGTTTTGTTTTTTACTTCCCTCTTTTTGTCTCCCTCTTCATTGGTATTTCTCTTAGTAATGCAATAGGAATTATTCAGGGATACCTGGGTATTAAATCAGGTTTTGTTCGCACACCAAAATTCAATACTATCAATCCGGGTGATATGATAATGAAAAGAGAGTATGCAGAAACAAATATCAACTGGCTAACCTTTATTGAAGGAGTGCTTGTTTTTTATTTTTTGTTTGGCTTGATACAGGCTATATATTTTAAAAACTATAGCAGCATTCCTTTATTGCTTATGGCGTTCACCGGCTTCTTCATGGTATTTGGATTGAGCCTGAGGGAAAGAAACAAAAAAAGCCTTGTTGCAGTACATGAATAATAACCCAAAAATTGTTGTCATCATTCCTGCATACAACGAAGAAAATTCAATTGCCAGAGTAGTAAATGATATTCCGAAAGGATTGGTTTATGAAGTGATTGTTGTAAATAATAATTCAAACGATGCTACCGATGCAAAAGCCCGAAATGCAGGCGCAACAGTACTTCACGAAGAGAGACCTGGATATGGATTTGCCTGCCTTAAAGGAATTGAATATATTAAAAAGTTGCAACCTGAACCTGATATTGTTGTTTTTATTGATGCTGATTATTCCGATCATCCTGAAGAAATGCCTTTGTTAATTCTACCAATAATAAATGGAATGGATATGGTTATTGGATCAAGAGCATTGGGTAAAAGAGAAAATGGATCTATGACGTTTCCTCAGGTATTTGGAAACTGGCTGGCAACAGGATTATTAAAAATAATTTATAAGGTTAGCTATACAGACCTTGGACCTTTCCGGGCCATTCGCTATCAAAAATTACTCGAGATAAATATGCAGGATACAACTTATGGCTGGACAGTTGAGATGCAATTAAAAGCAGCTAAATTAAAAATGAAAATTATTGAGGTGCCGGTTAGTTACCGCAAGCGCATTGGGTTTTCAAAAATCAGCGGAACCCTAAAAGGCAGTGTGTTGGCTGGTTATAAGATATTAGCAACCATTTTTAAATACCGGTAAAATGAAAATAAATCTTTCTTTATTGTTATTGATAGTTTTATGTGGCTTGTATTCATGCAAACAGAAAGCTGAACCACCCTCAGAAGACTTTAAACAAAAATGGTATGCCGGCAAAGCAGAATTAAGCAGTTATGATCTACAACAGGCCCGCTATGGTGAAATACGAAACGGCGAAGGAATATTAATCTTTGTAACGGAAGATTTTTCTACTGATAAATTAGTGAAGCTGGATGAGCCGGAAAAAACAAACGATAAGGTAAGGGTATTAAAAATGAACATGACTAAAAAATTTGTTACCGGCATTTATCCTTACTCAATGATGCTGTCAGTTTTTACACCGGTTTCAAAAGAAGGAAAAGAAAAATCCATCAAAGCTGATTGTTCATCACAGGAATGGTGCGGACAAACATTTTCACAATTAAAGTTGAATGGCAGTAATTATAACTGGCAACTGCATTCTTATTTTGAAAAAGAAGGAGAACAGGATAAAAAAATGGATGCTGTTTTAATGGAAGATGAAATATGGAACCGCATCCGCATTAATTCTGAAAATTTGCCGCAGGGAAAAGTATCAATGCTCCCCGGCTTGCTGTTGCAACGTTTATCGCACATTGAAATGAAAGAAGAAGAAGCTGTATTAACGTTATCAAACGCAGATACTTTTTTTATAAAAGATAAAAGTGTTCAGATGTATACCATTCATTACCCGGCTGCGCAAAGAACATTGCAAATATATTTTGAATCTTCTTTTCCGCATGAAATTGTTGGATGGCAGGAAACTTATCCCGATGGGATAGGAAACAAAAAAATGCTGACAACAAAAGCTATAAGAAAAAAAACAATATGGCTTGATTACTGGAAACACAATACCAATGCGGATAGCACATATCGTGATACTTTGCAACTAATGCACTATGGAAAATAAGCAACAGTCCGGAAAATATCTATTGCTTTATTTTTTATTGCTCGTGAGTGGTGTTGCATATTACCGGTTAGCTTACCACACTGAAAGAGAAATTTTTCTTCAGGTCATCTTCCTTTTTAGTTTTTTGTTTGCCGCATATTTGGGCGCTTACAATTTTTTTTCAATTACACATTTTAAATATTTACTCATTGCAGGTGTAGTGTTTCGCCTGCTGCTTTTATTTTCAGTCCCTAATCTCTCAGATGATGTGTATCGCTTTATCTGGGATGGACGGCTGGCAGCAAATGGTATCAATCCGTTTAGCCACCTGCCAACAGAGATCATGCAAATGCCGCCAATAACTGGTATTACAAAAGAATTATTCAGCCTGTTAAATTCCCCGGGCCATTATACAATTTACCCACCGGTGCTGCAGGGGATTTTTTGGTTAGCAGCAAAATTATTTCCGGTAAATGTGTTTGCAGCTATTGTATTTCTAAAATGCATTATTGTATTGTTTGAAGTGAGCACTTTTTTATTGTTATTACAATTATTAAAAAAATTGTCATTATCCAAACACTTGTCTTTACTTTATATCCTAAATCCGCTGGTAATAACAGAGCTTACAGGCAATGTACATTTTGATGGAGTGATGATCTTTTTTGTTTTACTGGCTTTTTTATTTCTTCTTAAAAACAATTGGCAAGGTTCAGCTATATCGCTAGGCATGGGCATAGCAACCAAATTACTGCCTGTTCTTTTTATTCCTTTGTTAGTTATTAAATTGGGGTGGAAAAAAGGCTTGTTATATTCTTTAATTACAGTTGTCACCACACTTATACTATTTGCTTTTGTTTTTGATATCGCCACTGTTAAACACTTGCTAAACAGTATTGATTTGTTTATCCGCAAATTTGAATTTAATGCAAGCGTTTATTATGTTGTAAGGTATATTGGTACGCTCATAAAAGGGTATAATATCATTGCAGTTGCAGGACCGTTTTTAATTTTGTTATCTGCATTGATTATTTTTATTATTTCTTTCAGGAATAAAAATATTGGTTGGCAACCCTTTTTTACAAAAACCCTTTTCATCATCACAGTCTGGTTTCTTTTTTCTACAACTGTCCATCCCTGGTACATTTGTTTGCCGGTTGCACTGAGTGTTTTTACATGTTTTCGTTATGCCATCATCTGGTCGTTTACGGCTATACTGAGTTATGCTGCTTATCAATCCAATCCTGTACATGAAAATTTATGGTTAGTTGGAGCAGGTTATATTTTTATGGTTGGATATGCATGGTGGGAATTGAAGAAAAATGCAATCACAACATCGGTGTTTAAATAAATGTTTGAAAGGTTCAAAAAAAATATAATAAAACTGATAAAGAACACCTCTTATGGTTGCAGCTACAAAACTTGCACAACTTACATGGCTTAGAAGAAGCATTCAAATTGTTAGTGGTCTTGCATTATTATTTGTGTGTTACTATTATGTGAGAGTGTTTATTGATTTGCAGTAACTCATTTACCACGTATAAGTATTTTATGATGCACAGCAACTCATTTTCTTTACATCAGTTGTAAAGGACATTGCCGCTAATTTCACTCCTTCACTTAAAGTAAGGTAAGGATGGAACATACCTATAATTTCTTTCAATGGTATTTTATATTTTATCATCAGGCTTAATTGCATTAGGAGTTCACCACCTTCCGGTGCTACAATTCTTACGCCCAAAAGCAAATCGTTTTCAGGATTTCTAATCAGCTTAATAAATCCTCTTGTATCTAATGCTACAATGCTTCTTGGTATATCCTTTAAATAAAATGTAGTTACCTGGTGTGAAATGCCTTTTTCTTCTGCTTCTCTTTCATCTATGCCAACACCTGCTACTTGCGGATCAGTAAATACAACCCAGGGTAAAACAGAAAAATTTGCTTGTTTTTGTTGTGGTTTAAAAGCATTGATTACTGCTTTGCCGCCTTCGTAAGCTGCTGTATAAACAAAAGGTGGATTGGTAGTAACATCACCTATAGCAAATATATCTTCTGCACTCGTTTTTAAAAATTCATCAACTTTAATCAATCCTCTTTCAGTTGTTTCAATCCCTGTCTTTTCCAAACCTAAACCGGATGTATTGCCTTTTGTACCTGTAGCAATCACAATATGAGAACTTTCGATTGCTTCTGTTTCGCCTGTGGAAGTAGTGTAGGAAATTTTTATGTTAGTGCCGTCTTGCCAAACCTTATTTATTGTTGTACCGGTTAAAAAGTTTATTCCTTCGTCTGCAAGATGTTTTTCTAATTCGTCTGTAATGTCTTTTGTTTCTTTTGATAAAATACTTTGCGACCGTTGAATTATTGTAACCTTAGTGCCCATTCTTTGATAAGCCTGTGCAATTTCTAAAGAAATATAACCTGCACCTAAAATGATAAGTGATTGTGGTTGCTGTTTTAATTCAAATAATGTTTGGCTGGTTAGATAGGGAACATCATTGATGCCATTGATTTCAGGTATTAGAGTAGTAGCTCCTGTTGCAATAATTATTTTAGAGCCTTCATAAAGTTCTCCGTTCACTTCAACTATATTCTTCTCTATAAATTTTGCTTTCCCGTCTATTACTTTTAAATGTGGTAAGCCTGGTAACAGATCCATATACTTATACTGTTGCATATCGTTTACCAAAGCTGTCTTTTGCTTAATGATTTGGGCAAAATTTATTGTGGGCTTTCCGGCAGTAACACCATTAAAGTTTGACATAGAAGCATGATGAATGCTTTCTGCTGCTCTTATTAAAAACTTGGATGGTACACAACCCACATTTACACAAGTGCCCCCCAAATGGCAAGCCCCCATTAATCATCAGCGTAGATACTTTCATGCTATCAGCATGAATAGACGCAGCGAATGCAGCAGAGCCACCGCCAATAATAATTAAATCAAACTTCTTTTCTGTGTCAACATTGCAACAATTCATAATCTTGTATTTAATGAATTTAAATTACTGCTAAGAAAATATAAACATTAGCCTTGCTTTGCAGTACTCTTTTCTGATACCGCTACAGCTTTATAACCTATTTTTTCAATGGCTTTAATAATATCTGCAACTGATGTTTTAGCAGGATTGTATTTTATTGTAGCTAAATCTCCAGGATATTCTACTTGCTGTTCTACAACACCATCAAGTGCTTTTAATGTTGTTGCTACATGATTTGAACAACCGGCACAAGTCATGCCTGTGATTTTTAATTTAACCGTTTTTGGTTCATCCTTCGTTATTGACTTAACAGATGTTTGAGCATTAGCTTTACAATTACCGCAACCGCAAACTTGTGCAGTAGTAAATAATAAAGTACCTAACGCAATGAAAAGTGTTTTCATAATTTATTTATTTAAAAGTTTATAATCGGTTACCTGATAACCCGTTTGGGCAATAGCATTTTTTAGCTGCTCTACAGATGCTTTTGACTTGTCGTATTTAACAATGCTTGTACCCTTATCATAAAATGTTTGAGCATCAATAACCCCTGAAACTTTGTGTAACTCATTGTTCACTTCAGTTTCACATGCTTTACAACTCATTCCTTTGATATTAAAAAAAGCTGTACTGATATTGTTACTTTCTACAACAACTATATTTTGCTTCTGTGGTTTTGGATAAAAGATATTAGCATAATAAGGGAAAGCAATCAGCGCAATGGCTGCTACAGTAATAATGATCAAGAAAGTTTTAGAAGCAAGGAAACTTTTCTTTTCTACTGCACAAGTTCCATCAGGACCGCATTCTGTATTTGGTTTAATGCTTAATGCTTTGTACCATGCAAAAGCCAACGTTGCAATAGCCAATCCGATCAGATAAGGTCTTGCCGGTTCTAACCATGAGAGTGATGAAGCTGCTCCGCTTGCTCCGGCAAGCAAAGCTAATACTGGTGTAATGCAACAAAGTGATGCAGCAATTGCAGCAAATATGCCTACGCCTGCAACTGCCTTTGATGATGTTTCCTGTTTCATGCCTTTTGCCTTTTACGGTTAACAATAATGATGTGCTCAAATAAAGGTTTAATAATTTCCAGATGTTCTTCTTTAAGAGAATAATAAATGCTTTGTGCGTTTCTCCGGGTTTGCAAAATGTTGCCATCTTTTAGCTTTCTTAAATGTTGTGATACTGCCGGAATAGTCATTTCTAATATATCCGCTAAATCACACACACATAATTCACTTTCTTCTTCTAAGAGGTACAATATTTTCATGCGAACATCATTGCCTGCAAGGCTTAACACCTGGCTTAACCTGCTAAAAGATGTTTCTGCATTTTGAAGTTTCTTTTTACATTCTCCTATCAGTATATGGTCTGCATAGGGACGTATACAAGTTGTATTCATGCAGCAAAGATAACTATTTAAGCAATTACTTAAATACATTAAGTAAACTTCTATTTATCATCCTTAGCGGTAATCTTTTAATCTCCTTTCATAGTCGCTCTCAAATCATCTTTAATTTCTATACCCATTCTCAATCACCTTTTCTGCCCGTTTATTTTGTGGCGTAAAATCAATTTTTCTATTGTGATGCCTTGAACTATCAGCATACCACTTCCATACAAATCCACCACTAAACCATTTCTTACCTGCAAAGCTTTGATAAAATGCTTCCATTGCATTTGCCTGGGCTTCATCGTTTTGATTACCATCATTTTCCTTCCATGGTTCGTTACAATTGTAATCTATATTACGATAACCATACTCAGTAAATAATATGGGACGTTTGTATTTCAAACTTATTTTTTCAAGTTCATCTCTGTATATCACCCAGCCTTTTTTTAAAGAATTTATGGAAGGGGTTTCATCTGTTGCTAAAGGAAAATAAGCATCTACACCAATGTAGTCCAGCTTTTCCCAGAAAGGAAAATTTTTATAATCATCCCAATTACCTGCATAGGTTAACTTGCCATGATAGATTTTTTTTATTGTACCAATCAGCAAATTCCAGAATTGTGGTCTCTGTTTAATTATTGTCCCCAATTCGGTACCAATGCACAATAACTCTGCCTTCATGCTATCCGCAATGTTTGCATAATGAAGTATGTATTGCTGGTAACTGTCTTCCCATAATTTCCAATCTTTTTCTAAAACCAAAGTAAATACTCCTGTGTAGATGCCATGTCCTATCCACAAATGTGGTTTAAGCATAACAGACAAATTTCTTTTGTGTGCCAGTTGAATACAACCAATTACTCCATCATCACTTTCTCCCCACCATTGTCCTTTATAGTTATATTTTATTTCCGGATTTTCGGGAGAACAAAAAGCATATGGCATAAGAGCGATACTATTTGCATGAATATTCACAACCGGCTGCAACGCCGTTTCATCAATCGGTTTTACAGGTGCAACCACACTAATTCCTTTGATAGAAAAATCGGATGACTTAACTTCATTGTAAGTTGATGTATCGGTAGATGAACAACCTGTTGCATAAATAAAAAAACAGCTAATCGGGACAAATTTTATGTTGAATAACAACTGAGAAAAATTATAATGAGTTATGAAGATCAACAAATCCGGGGTAATTGTTCACCCGTAAGCATATTCAACATTCTTCTGCCGCCAATGCTGCTTGTTAGTATAACTTGTTTTGGATGTTCGTATGTAACAGTTCCGATAATAGCAGCATTTTTTCCATGGCCAGATTTTTTAAGAGCCGATAATAAATCTTCTGCAATTTCTGCTTTCACTACACAAATAAAAATTCCTTCATTGGCAACATATAAAGGATCCAGTCCGAGCATTTCACAGGCACCTTCTACCTGTTCACTCAATGGTATTTTATTTTGAGTAATATCAATCCCGAGTCCACTATCTTTTGCGAGTTCATTGAACACAGTTGCTACACCTCCACGTGTGGGGTCACGCATAAAATGAATATCTTCTCCAAATTCATCTAGCAACATTTTTACATCAGTTGATAAGTTACAAGTATCACTTTCCAGGTCTGTTTCAAACACCAACCCTTCCCGTACTGACATGATTGCAATACCATGTGTTGCTACATTTCCGCTAATAATAACGTTATCGCTTGCGGTAACGTTACCCGAAGATATTTTTGCTTTCGGATGTAACTCTCCAATGCCGGATGTATTAATAAAAATTTTATCGCCTTTCCCTTTCTCCACCACTTTCGTATCTCCTGTAACTACTTTTACATTTGCACCTTCACAAGCAAATTTTATAGCCACCAGAATTTCCCAAAATTCTTTCAACGTTAATCCTTCTTCAATAATAAAACTTAAGGAAAGATATTTTGGAACTGCACCACACATAGCAAGGTCGTTGATTGTTCCATTAACAGCCAGATCGCCAATATTTCCACCAGGAAAAAAAATAGGAGTGACCACAAAACTATCCGTTGTAAATGCAATAGAACTTTTCACATTCAAAAACGCACCATCATGATGCTGATCTAAGTAATCATTTTTTAAAATATCAAACACACCACTATTTAGAAGATTATGCGTTAACACACCACCGCTTCCATGTCCCAGCGTAATAATATCAAAGTCCATTTGAGGCATGGGACATTGAAGCAGCATTTTAATTTTTTTATTATCAGCCAGGTCTTTCCATTCCTTTGAATCAGGCATTTTTCCGTTTGGCCAGAAATAAGGAGAGATGTCTTTTTTTGTATAAAAAACTTTTGGCTTGAATTTGTTGATGGTAGCACTCCATAATGATTGGTTTATTTTTTTCTCAAGATATTGAATGGAGCGTTGTTTGCGCCACGATAGCCAATGCGCCAGCATATTAAACCCTATCACAAATAAAACAATAATAATTCCTATCCATAATCCCGTAAGGTTAGTATCATTATTTTTATTAAATAAAATATGATTCATGTTTTTTGTAAGACCTGTTAGGGCTACCAACGCCACATGAACTATAAGGAAAATTACATAAGCAATCATGATCAGGAAATGAAAAGAACGGGCGCTTTGGCGGTTAAAAAATAATTTGGGATACCAGTTGAAACGGCTATCAATCGCCGGTGACATAGCCAGTCCGGTAAGCATAGCCAAAGGCGCCATGATAAATACAACGGCGAAGTAAGAAAGTTGTTGCAATGCATTAAAATGATAAAATCCATTGGGCTCTACCGGCATATTAAAAGTTGCATAGTGTACAAATACATTCCAGCTATCAGGAATTATTTGAAAAGAAGTGGGCACTAAACGCTTCCATTGGTTGGTATAAATTAAAAGAAAAATAAAAATAATTCCATTGATAATAAAAAACGGAACGGTGATAAAATGCCATGACCTTGCAATACCAACAGTATGGCGATAGCCTGGCAAACCCGCTACAGGGCTAATGTATCGGGAATCTTCCTTTGCAGTCCATGTTTTATCTTTTGGAATTTTTTTAGGTGTAAAACGAATCCATTCTGTTTCCGGGCCACATCCATCGTTCCAATATAATCTTGGATGATCTACTAAAATAGAAAGGCCGCTTCTTATAATTAAAACAAGAAAAAAGAAATTCACCCAATGGCTGATATTGATCCACATTGGAAACCCCGATGGTTCCGTAGCTGCTACAACCGCAGAAAAGGATAAAGATGGATCCGGAGGTAAACCAATAAATAAATATTGCATCCATGCAATGGCAATGGAGCCAATCAGAACAATTCCCATTATAAAAAGCATGTAAGGTTTTAATTTTACATAAAATCTTCTGTCTTCCTGATAATGTATTGTTTTTTCTGCAGCCGTAAAATGAGGAATCATATTCATGATTGTTATTTCATCGTTACAATTATGTTGCCATTAAATTGGTAATTTTAGATTGTTTTTAATTTGATCTTTTATGAAAACCCTTTTAAATAAAATACGGCGGTGTGAGGTTTGTAAAGATCATTTACCATTGGGGCCGAGGCCGGTTGTACAATTAAACCCTTATTCAAAAATAATTATTATCAGCCAGGCTCCCGGCAGGCGTGTTCATGAAACAGGCATCCCCTGGAATGATGCGAGCGGAAGAAAACTAAGAGAATGGTTGAATGTAGATGAAGCCACTTTTTATGATCCGCTTTTCTTTTCAATAATGCCAATGGGTTTTTGCTATCCCGGAAAAGGAATTTCCGGAGACCTTTCGCCACGGCCCGAATGTGGCCCTTTATGGCATCCACAAATTTTTAAAAATTTTAAAAGTGCCCCGCTCATTTTATTGATAGGGCAATATGCCCAACAGCATTATTTAAAAAAAGATTGCAAAAGCAATCTTACCGAAACCGTAAGAAGCTATAAAGAATATCTTCCAAAATATTTCCCTTTGCCACATCCTTCGCCCAGGAATCAAAATTGGGTAAAGATCAATCCCTGGTTTATGGAGAAGGCAATTCCTGAATTGCGAAAAAGAATAAACTTTGAAGTTGGTACAACGTAACCATATCGATGGTTATAAAACTTAAGAAATAAAATAATGTCAACACATAAAAATATTCAATCAGAAAAAGGAAAGTTATTACACCAACTTCATCATAATGGTAAATTATTGGTACTTCCAAATATCTGGGATCCTTTAGGAGCTGTGCTGTTGGAAAGTTTGGGATACTCTGCTGTAGCCACTGCAAGCGCTTCTATAGCTTTTAGCAATGGCTATCCTGATGGAGAAAAAATTCCTTTTAATGATCTGCTTTTAATTTTACAAAAAATAGTAAACCGTGTAAAAATTCCTGTCACAGCCGATATTGAAAGAGGTTATTCGGATGATAATTCAGTTTTAAAAGAGAATATTAAAAAGCTTGTAGACATTGGAATTGCAGGAATTAATTTTGAAGATAGCCGGCATGATGAGGATAAATTAATTTCTCTGGATGAGCAATGTGAAAAAATTTCAATCATTAAAGAAGTTGCAAATGAAAATGATGCAACTCTTTTTATTAATGCAAGAACGGATGTGTATATTAAATCAGTCCATTTATCTGATGAAGAAAAATTATCAGAAGTTATCCTGCGGGGAAAGGCATATAAAGAAGCAGGCGCTGATGGTTTTTATCCTATTATTCTAAAGAAAAAAGAAGATATAGAAAGCATTATTAAAGAAGTTGATTTGCCGCTAAATATTTTATTGCTTCCCGGTATCCCGGATTTTGAGATATTAAAAAAGATTGGTGTGGCAAGAGTAAGCCTTGGTCCGGGATTTTTAAAAACAGCCATCAATGCGATGAAAAATATTGCGGAAAAATTATTGCATTATGAAGGAATGAATAAAGTGGCTGAAAATCCGGTTACATCCGCCTACTTAAATAGTTTGATTTCTAAAAAATAAAAGATGCAAAGAAAATTAATTAAAGATATTGAACCGGGCGCTTACAAAGCCATGCTTTGCCTGGAAGAGTACATTAGAAGTTCCAAGGTATCACCCATACTCCTGGAACTGATAAAAATAAGAGCTTCGCAAATAAATGGCTGCGCTTATTGCATTGATATGCATACACAGGAAGCGCTGAAGATTGGAGAAACCCAACGACGAATTTTTGCATTATCCGCATGGAAAGAATCACCATTATTTACTGAAGAAGAAAAAGCCGTATTGCAATTAACCGGAGAAGTAACCCTTATTTCTGAAGATGGCGTTAGCGATGAAGCATACGAAAAAGTTTTAAAATTTTATGGAGAAAATGCGTTGGCGCAAATTATTATGCAGGTGATTATTATTAATTCATGGAACAGGATAGCAGTTTCTACCAGGCAAATTTTTGAACAGAATATATAATGCAGAAAAAAATTGTACGTTTTGAATAGTTATTAAACAAATAAAAATGAAAACCATACTCATATTTGTCTCAACACTCGATGGTAAGGTAACAAAATGGGGTGAGCCTCACGTTAGGTTGTGGTCATCGCATCAGAATCAGGATTATTATAAAAAGGTATGGAATGAATCGAAGCTTATTGTTATGGGAAGCAACACTTTTAATGCTGATCCATCAAGTCCTTCCCCAGATCATCAACTTATTATTATGACAGGGCACCCTGATAAATATAAAAGTTTGGAGATTTCAGGACAGATTGAATTTACAAACGAATCTACTGTTGAATTAACTGCACGCTTTAAGAGTAAGGGTTATGAACAAATGCTGGTAGTAGGAGGGGCGCATGTAGCCGCTTCATTTTTAAAAGAACAATTAATAGATGAGTTATGGTTGACGTTTGAACCTAAGATATTTGGAACAGGAGGTAATTTAGTAACTGATGGAAAACTGGATATCAATTTAGGTTTAATAAATTGTGAAAAAGTGAATGAACAGGGAACATTGATTACCAAATATGCAGTGTTGAAGAAATAAAATTGTACGGGTTTCAAGAAAACGCCGCCGGAACACAGGCTTTATTTATCTTCCAGCGTTGTAGTAAGCGTAAGCAAAAAAATTGTTTCATCTATAGCCTCAACACTATGGGGAATACCTTTATGAAGCGCCAGCATTTGTCCTTTATCCAATTCAACAGATCGGTTGTCCGCAGTGAATTTCATTCTTCCATCAATTACCTGTACACTTATGATACCCTCTGCGGTATGGGTTTTCAATTCAGCGCCTGCATGCAAAGCAATCAACACAATCCGCATTCCATTTGTTTTGAAAACAGTAATAGCATTACGGTCTTTATCTTTCCATGGTGACTCCTGCTTTATTTGTTTAATAAATGATGGCAGGTCAATTGTAACCATTGCTGCATCCATTACCCGGTCTCCTTCGGGGCGTTGTTGTGTCGCCTCGTTAAATTTTTCTTCCATGTTTTGCAATTTTGTTTAAAATTAATTTACAAGTTTTTTAAAGCGAATGCTGTTTTATAGAAAATTATTATCAGCTAAAATCAATCTTGTATTTTAGTAAGCGCCGATCCTTTATGCGCAGCAATATGATCAGTTTTATCACTTTTAATTTCGTATTGGGGATCTTCTTTGCTTGCGTGGTGTGTGTATCCTTTATAATCAAAGTCTGCGGTATGTATTTTTATAATCTTTTCAGAAACATGCCCTGCTTCTGAATTCCAGGATACATGGTCACCGGTTTTAAATTTATCTTTCATAGTGTTTTTTTTTGTAAGTCCTTCAAAAAATAAACAGCAATAACCGGTCCTGTTAAATTTTTTTGATTAATAATTTGTATTGTCTCCCATCAATATTAATAAGTTATTATTCAATGCCATTAATGTGAAAAGATGAACTTATGAACTTTGCATAATACTGCGCATTACCATCTGTAGTGTTCAAGCTTCATTTAATCGCCACAACGAATTCAATGTAAACCTTGCTTTTATAAGAGGAACATATAGCGCTGATAAAATAAGAGGTACGGTTGCTCTTGCAGCGGGTACCTATATAAATGCAAATTATTCTGCAGAGCCGGGAACTATCAAGAATATATTTGAAGCCAATGCAGGATTTAAAATTGGTAAGAAAAACCTGTGGATTGATATGGGGATATTTTCTTCTCATATTGGTTTTGAAAGTGCCGTTTCAAAAGATTGCTGGACTCTTACAAGAAGTATCCTGGCCGATAATACTCCTTATTTCGAAAGCGGTGCTAAAATTAGTTATACAAGTAACGATGGCAAATGGTTTTTCAGCGGCATGTTATTAAATGGCTGGCAAAGAATAACCCGTATGGATGGAAATTCATTAATGAGTTTTGGTACTCAAATTCTATACAAGCCTTCTTCCTCAGTAACTGTAAACTACAGTACATTTATAGGAACCGATAAACCCGATAGTACAAGACTCAATCGCTTTTATCATAATCTTTATGGGATATTCCAGGTTAGTAAACAATTTGGAATCACCGCAGGATTTGATATAGGAACAGAACAAAAATCAAAGGGAAGCAGTGCACATAATACAGTTTATTCCCCCGTGCTGATCGCAAAATACGCTTTAGATGATAAGTGGGCTATTGCTGCAAGAGGTGAATACTACAGTGATGAAAATGGTATATTAATTTCTACCGGCACACCAAATGGTTTTAAAACTTTCGGCGCCTCTGTAAACATAGTCAGGAAGATCAGTGATAGTTTTTTATGGCGTACAGAGATCAGAACTTTAAATAGTAAAGATGCTATTTTTCAAAAACAGAATTCAAGAATAAAAAATAATACTACAGTAACAACATCAATTGCTATTTCTTTTTAATGAATGAAAACGACGATAAGGAAAAAAGAGTTCAACAATTTTTAGAACTCAACCGGGGTGAGGGCGGGAAACTAAAAATATACCTTGGTATGAGTGCCGGTGTAGGTAAGTACTTTGACAACAATCAGGACTATGAAAAAGCATTTGTTATGTTACCAGGACCACCAAAGAAAGGCTATCACTTTCGACTCATTCAATATTAGTTTTTACGAACATTTCGTAAAATATCTGGTATTTGAAGTGCCGCTTTTGAGACGAAATAAACTTATAAAAGGACTTAAGATAAATACTGTTGGGAAAACAATTAAACACCTGAAATCATTTTTAAAAGATCGCATAGCAAGAAAAGCAATACCATTTATGGACTTGAGTTTTTTAAAGGGTATAGAAGAAGATGTAGATGCGGTATACTTAAGCTGGAGCGAATTGTCCAGCATCTACCATTTAGACTTATCGTCGAATCCTTCTTTGATTAAATACAGGGATTTATTTATTCTTGGCTGCCTGACAGGTTTTAGGTTTAGTGATTATTCAAATATTCAATTAAATGAGCTTAGAGATGGAATGCTTCATGTAATTCAGAAAAAAACTTTATCAACTGTTATTGTTCCGCTCAGGGATGACGCTCGCCGGATACTTGTTGAAAAATATGATATGCATATTCCAAAAGTAAGTATGACGAACTTCAACTATTATATCAAGGATGTAGTTCGATTAGCAGGAATAAAGGAACCAGTCAAAATATCTCATAAGCGAGGCAATCAAATAATCGAAGAGGTCAGGCCTAAATATGCATGGATTTCATCACATACTGCCCGTCGCTCTTTTTGTACTAATGAATATTTAGCCGGGACTCCCAGCGACCTGATTATGGCCATTAGCGGGCATAAGACAGAGAAAGCATTTCGGACCTATATTAAGGCAGATAAGATGAAAAAGGCTTCAATGATTAAGAAAATTTGGGATAACCAACCTTCATTGTAAGAAGAACTGCTCAATGAAAAGGAGAAACATTTAAAATCTTATAGAACTTAAAGTAGACCAACAATTACGAAACCCACTACAAGAGTGGGTTTCAGAGAAATTTCCAGCGGACCGGACGGGACTCGAACCCGCGACCTCCGCCGTGACAGGGCGGCATTCTAACCAACTGAACTACCGATCCAAAAAATAGTAACTAATACCTTATTTGAGGAGCGCAAGATAATATTTTATCCAATCATAATTTCAAAAAAAAGGGAATATTAATTCATAATGTGGAAAATATATAAGAGTACTTTTATAAAACATAAAATTCTAATAATTTAAGTGACTGATATTATTTTAAAAGGCAAAGCAGTTGATGACCAAACCCGGTGTATACATTATCATTCAGCATTAGATATTATTGCTATAAAATTTAAGTGTTGTAATAATTATTATCCTTGCCTTTATTGTCATCAGGAAGAAGCAGATCATCAGGTAGTATTATGGAAGAAAAATGAAAGAGAAGAAAAGGCTGTTTTATGTGGAATATGCAAACATGAAATGATTATTAAAGAGTATTTAAATTGTAATAATCAATGCCCCGTATGCTGCAGTAAATTCAATGCAAAATGCACTAACCATTATCATTTTTATTTTGAAACCTGATATTGCTCAGATCTGCATAGCATATGTTAAAGTACTGTAAATAACATCTGAATAGGATGATATGTTAATGCCTTTTAACTTCATATAAACCTTTGCCGGCGTATATTTGCTCTCGCAATTAAAGTTACGCTAACCATTGATTTTAACTGCTTTCAATTTCCATATTTCTAACTACTTATTAGAGGATCAAAAACGCTATCCAAGGATTTTTCCCGGATTTGATAATTAATAATCTTAAAATAAATCACTGAATGGATAAGTCAATGATCAGAAAATTTTATTTCCTGCTTTCATCTGTTTTTATTTTTATCATTCATTTATTATTTGTTTTTGCAAGGGTTAAACCTTCTAACGGAATATCACGCACTGCAACGGTAAATACAGTAAATAAAAATCCATCAATTGAACAGGTTAATCTATCATCAATACACCAGCCCAATATTTTTGACAGCCTTAAATTAGGAACCTTAGGATTAAGCAGGCAGGCATTTGATTATGCATTAAAAGGTTTCAATTATCTTTTAGCAAAAGGTAAAATAGCCAATAACAATATTATTTCCATTGTTGATTTTAGTGAGCCTTCCAGCAAAAAAAGGTTGTTCATTATTGATTTAAAAAATTATAAAATATTATTTAATACCTATGTTGCCCATGGTCAAAATTCGGGGAAAGAGTTTGCGGGTAATTTTTCAAATGCACCCGAGAGTTTAGAGAGCAGCCCCGGTTTTTATGTAACCAAAGAAACCTATTACGGTTCAAAAGGATATTCTTTAAGACTTGAAGGAGAAGAACAGGGTATTAATGATAATGCATTAAGCCGTGGAATTGTAATGCATGCTGCTACTTATGTAAATGCAGCATTAGCGCAAGGCCGTGGATTTATAGGAAGAAGCTGGGGCTGCCCTGCCGTAGCGCCGGAATTGCACCAGGCAATAATTAATAAAATAAAAAATGGAACTTGTTTATTTCTGTTTACCCCCAATAAAAA
>JANXQO010000076.1 GCA_025353485.1 Chitinophagales bacterium | reverse complement strand
AGCCGCGGTATTATTTTCCGAAATAGGGAATACACCAGAATTTACTGGATTAAAATTTACAGAGCTTATTGTAATAAAATAATTTCCGTAAGGAATACCAGTAAATGAAAATTTTCCTGCTTTATTTGATACAGCAATTTTAATTATCGAAGAATCTTTCGACTTCATTAATGAAATGGTTGCTGATTCAACTGGTGCATTCTTTGTATCCACAGCACTACCAGAGACAGAGGTTTCAATTGTTTGAGCCATACCTTTAATGGCAAAGAACATTATTGTAAAAATTATTAGTATCTTTTTCATGTCGTATTTTTTTATTTTACAACACAAACTTATTTTGAAGAACCCGGCAAATTTTGGAAATGATGTAAACCATGAAAAGTTTGCTGTGAACCTTAAAAGCTTGTATGCTTCAAAACTACCAACGCACCAAGTCAGGCACATTTGCAAGGCACACAAAGCCGACGTACAAAAGCCAACCTTGCAAAAGAGCTGCCTTGCGCCAACGCATCCGGGACACACCCTGCTTCATTGGACACAGTATGCAGTTTGAAACACCATGCCAGTGAGGCTAAACGACCACACAACCCGACACTTGTAAATAACATACTATGACAAAGAGCAGAATAAATCCTACCGTTGATTTTTATTTTAGTAAAGCCAAAAAGTGGCAGGAAGAATTGGAGAAATTGAGAATGATCATTCTTGACTGTGGGCTTACCGAAGAATTGAAGTGGGGTGTTCCCTGTTACACCCGTCCGACTGGGTCATCCGGGCGGGCATTTTATAAAAGTAACATCGTTTTAATACATGTGTTTAAAGAATACTGTGCCGTTTTGTTTTTCAAAGGTGCCTTGTTAAATGATGCCAATGGTATTCTAATCCAACAAACGAAGAATGTGCAGGCGGCACGCCAGATTCGCTTCACCAATGTTCGGGAAATAGTTAAGATGGCACCCATCCTGAAAGCCTATATTTATGAAGCCATTGAAGTGGAAAAAGCCGGTTTGAAAGTGAAAATTAAAAAGAATACAGAACTCATATTTCCTGAAGAATTTCAAAATAAATTAGATAAAAACCCTGCCTTGAAAACTGCTTTTGCTGCATTGACGCCGGGACGGCAAAGAGCATACAATCTTTATTTTTCTGCACCCAAACAATCCAAAACCCGGGAGTCAAGGGTTGAAAAATGTATGCAGCAAATTCTCAATGTAAAGGGATTAAATGATCAATAACCATTCATCATCACGCTACTGTCCCATCGTGGTTTTCACCCTCACATACTTCAATAAAAATGCTCTACCCATTAAACCCCGATCAATAAAGAAACCTACTTACAAAATATCATGTAAGCAAAGCTGAATTACAAAAGATAAAAAGTCTTTTATATAAATTGAATTTGGATAACTTTAGCAGTCTATAGAGCAACACAATATTCACACACGAAAATTGTAAATGAAAAAGGCTATAATAATCGCTGCAAATTCAGATGGGAATGTTGATGAAATTACTTTTGCTTTGGGTTTTTAATTAAAGATTAAATTTTAATACAAAATGGAAAAACGTAAATTAGGAAACAGCGGTTTGGAGGTTTCAGCCCTTGGACTTGGCTGCATGGGGATGAGCTTTGGCTACGGAACTGTAGCAGACAAAAAAGAAATGATTACCCTCATTCGTAAAGCTGTAGAAGAGGGTATCACATTTTTCGATACTGCTGAAGTGTATGGCCCATTTATCAATGAAGAACTTGTTGGAGAGGCATTAGCTCCTTTTAAAGGGCAAGTGGTAATTGCAACAAAATTTGGTTTTGCTCCATCTCAAAACGATACTTCAAGATGGAGTGAACTGGATAGCCGCCCGGAGCATATTAAAGAAGTTGCTGAAGCCTCTTTAAAAAGACTTAAAGTTGACGCAATTGATTTATTTTATCAACACCGTGTTGATTTGAATCTTCCAATTGAAGATGTTGCCGGAGCAGTGAAAGAGTTAATTCAGGAAGGTAAGGTAAAACACTTTGGACTGTCTGAGGCGGGTGCAAATACCATTCGCAAGGCTCATGCCATTCAACCTGTAACAGCTCTTCAAAGCGAATATTCTCTTTGGACACGACAGCCGGAAAAGGAAATCCTGCCGACACTTGAAGAACTCGGAATTGGGTTTGTTCCGTTCAGCCCTCTCGGAAGAGGTTTTCTTACAGGAAAAATGAATGAAAATACAAAGTTTGAAAGTACCGATTTTCGCAATGTGCTGCCTCGTTTTTCACAGGACGCTTTAAAAGCCAATCAATCCTTAGTTGATTTATTGGGAAGAATGGCAGAAAGAAAAAATGCAACGCCTGCACAAATTGCATTGGCATGGCTGTTAGCTCAAAAATCATGGATTATCCCTATTCCCGGTACTACCAAGGTAAATCGTTTGACCGAGAACAACGGAGCTGCATCAATTGTACTTACGGCAGATGAAGTAAAAGAGATTGAAGTTTCTGCAGCACAAATCAAAGTAACTGGTGAACGTTATCCGGAAAATATTATGAAAATGACAGGGCGATAAAATAAAAAAAACGAACCGCCAACAAAGGTATTTGCAAATGCAAATGAGTTGACAGAACTTTCATAACTTTTAAAACATAAATTTTTTTTATGGAAAATTATATTCATCGCCGCTCATGGCTTAAACAAAGTTCACTTGCATTAGCAGGGTTAGGGCTTACACCAACACTGTTTGCAAAAGATCTAGACAAAACATTTTATGATGATAAAAAATTTTTTTCACCCGGTAATACAATATTGCTAAACAGTAATGAAAATGCTTATGGCCCTTCACCTGCTGCAAGAAAAGCAATTCTGGATAATTATCTTATCTCCAATCGTTACCCTGATGATTATATTCCTGTGCTAAAGAAAAAGATTGCATTGCATTGGAATGTAGGTGAAGAAAATATTTTATTAGGCGCAGGTTCTTCAGAGATAATTGGATTAGCCTGTTTGCATGTATCAAAAATAAAAGGTGATGTTATAACCACTGAGCCTTCTTACAAGGTATGGAACAACCAGGCATCAGCTTTTGGATTAAATTTTAAAAGAAATCCTTTACCAAGAAACGGAAAGCTGGATATGGAAAAATTATATGGCCCCGTTAGCGCTGATACAAGAATGATTTATATCTGCAACCCTAACAATCCAACAGGTACTGTACTTGATGTAAATGATGTTGAAAAGTTTGCCATTAATGCAGCTAAACAAACAATTGTTTTTATTGACGAAGCCTATGCTGAGTATGCACAATTAAAAACACTTGCACCCATTGCGATAAACAATCCAAATATTATTGTGGCTAAAACATTTTCGAAAGTGTATGGATTAGCGGGTGCACGAATAGGATATGCAATTGCTCATCCGCAAACAATAAAGGCTTTAAGCAATTACCAGCCGTGGCCCGATTCAAATGTAAGTGCAGTATCAGTTACAGCTGCAATAGCTTCTTTGGCCGACCAATCATTTGTACAGGACTGCATTGATAAAACTAATAAAGCCAAACAACTTTGTTATGATACTTTTCTGCAACTAAAATTAGACTACATTCCTTCATCCACTAATTTTATATTGTTCAATATTGATAAGATAGCAGGAAATTTTACACAGGGAATGAAAAGTAAAAACATACAGGTGCAGTATCGTGAACACTATGGTGGAAAATGGTGCCGTGTAACAATGGGAACTATTGAAGAAATGCAGGAATTTACAAATACATTAAAAGAAATTGCGGCCTGATTTTTTAATACTTCAATGATAAAAACTGCCCGTCACTAAAAATAAACGGCGTAACCTTTTACTCCTGATCAATTTTCCAAATAACTGTTGCCCGAAAATTTTATAAATATCTTCGCCCTGCTATAATTAAAATTATATGAATATCCTTATAGAATACGCCGGAATAATTCCGGCGATAAAATATGGAGGCACAGAAAGAGCAATCTGGTATCTGGGAAAAGAGCTTACAAAAATGGGGCATCATGTAACATACCTTGTTCTTAAAGGATCCTCTTGTGATTTTGCTTCTATACTATTTTACGACCGGGAAAAAACATTAGCTGAGCAGATACCTCCATCAACAGATATTATTCATTTTCTTTCCAAGAACGCAGAACAAATAGAAAAACCTTACATCGTTACCATACAGGGGAATGTTAATGACCAGAGGGAATTTGATATCAACACAGTTTTTGTTTCAAAAGATCATGCTTCAAGATTTGGTTCCGATTCGTATGTTTATAATGGTATGGATTGGGATGATTATGGCAAGCCGGATCTTTTTAATAAAAGAAACTACTTTCATTTTCTTGGTGATGCTGCATGGAGATTAAAGAATGTACAGGGAGCAATTGATGTAATTAAAGGAACTAAAAAAGAAAAATTAAAAGTTTTAGGCGGAACAAGGTTAAATCTTAATATGGGATTTCGTTTTACGATTAGTCCACGAATTCATTTTTGCGGAATGGTGGGTGGAGAAAAAAAGAATCAATTACTGCAAGGCTCAAAAGGGTTAATTTTTCCGGTAAAATGGAGCGAACCATTTGGAATAGCATTAACTGAAAGTTTATATTTCGGATGTCCTGTATTCGGAACACCCTATGGTTCTCTTCCGGAAATAATTAATGAACAGGTTGGTTTTTTATCCAACAGCAAAGAAAGATTATCGGAAGCTGTTGAAAATGTTGATCATTATTCAAGAGTAACGTGTCATGAATATGCAAGAGACATTTTTAATTCAAAAAAAATGGCAGAGCAATATTTGAAAAAATATTGGCTGGTTTTGAATGGTGAACAATTAAATAGATTGCCGCCAAAACTTAAAAAGATACAGTCTGAAAAATTTTTGGAATGGAAATAATAATACAAATAAAATGTATTGATTAAGGCTTCA